>CANIXM010000019.1 GCA_947471245.1 Paludibacteraceae bacterium
CAGTATTTTGCAGTACAATTACAGTCATGACAACTGGGCTGCTGGATATTTGCTTTGGAATCTAGGTGGAATGAGGTCGAATACGAGTAACAATATTTTAAGATATAACATCAGTGAAAATGACAATATAGGATATCCACTACACCTTTGGAACAGGGACCATTTTGGTGGTATAGCCATTGCGGCAGGATGTAGCGATACTAAAATATACAACAATACGATTTCAGCTAAGCTAGGACCATGTATTAAAGTAGAAGCAGGAACAACAACGAATTTTGAATATTATAATAACATTTTCTATTCAGAAGCGCCTACAGGTCATTTGTTGCTTGATATGCAATCTTCTGGAAATAAGTTGTTGAACAATTGTTATTATAGTGTAAATGGATTTTTAGTAAAAATTGGCGCAACTACTTATTCAACATTTGGAGATGGATCATCCACTGACTTAAAGAAATCGGGTAATGAAACAAGTGGTAATGGAATGTTAGCGAATCCTAAACTTAAAAGTCCACTAGCAGAGATAAATATCGGAGATTTTAGTCTAACTAATCTTACCAACTACCAACTCCAAGCAGGTTCTCCTGCCAAGGATAAAGGATTGGATCTTACTGCAAGTCCATATAAGTGGAATATTGGTAAAAATGATTACAACGGGTTATCCATTCCTGCTGGAAGTGCACATGATATTGGTGCATGTGAAGCTAGATAGTCCTATTAATTGCATTAAAAAGAGCTATTCGAGATTATTCGGGTAGCTTTTTTTATGTTTTGGGTTAAAATTGAAAAGGAATGTATTTCAAAATCATTTTTTTATGTTTATTCATCTTGTTTATTACTTATTTTTTTTACATTTGTATGTTTTCATTTTACATAATTCGTAGGGTTTGATTTTGTAATCATTGAAATGAGCCACGTATTATGTGTAAGAGAACCTGATTGGCAATTTTCGGCTTTAGGTTACAGTTCTAAAGATTTACAATTGGGTTTCTGGCGACCAAGTTAAAACTATTTATTCGTTTTATTCCCTGTGTGTCAGCATTTATATGTAGTAATATTTTCAATAAAAAATAATATTTGTATATCTATTTAAATGACTTTCAAATAATCGATATCACTATTTAATTTAAATTTTTATTATATGAGAATTCATCATTTCATTCTTAGTCTAACTTTGGTTTTGACTTCTGTTAACGTAGCAATGGGCCAATCCAATCTGGGTTTTGAGTCAGGACTTGACCATTGGATAACTAATGGAAATGTATCTATTGATAATGCGAATGCAAAAGAGGGGAAAAATTGCCTAAAATTAGGTAAAGGCTTTGGTGCAGTGAGTCAACGAGCTGCTGTTGGTCAGTTTGACTTGGTTAAGTTTAAAGCCTATGTGAAGGTCTCTGACTCAACGAACTACGCCAATCTTTTTATGCGCTTTTACGATAAAGATTCAGTGTTGTTGATCAGTGCAAAGTCTAAAAGCATCGCAAAGACAGATTTCAAAAAGCAATCGGAGTTGTTTTTTGAAGCACCTGCGAAAGCTAATTATGTGGAGTATGGGATAGAAAGTGAATCCAAGAATGCTGGATGTGTGTATGCCGATTCAATTGCAGGATTGTCTGTTGAGAAGGATCCAGTGAACAATCCGTTGTGCAATGTGGGTCAGTATATGCGCCCATTTTGGAGCTGTGATACCATTTACAGTGAAACGGTGTTGATGTATCAAGCCAATGGTGCTTCTGCGCCGAGTGGAAAATTATTTTATCCCTCAAAGAAAGTTATTTCAGTGACGTCTTATGATCAAAAAACTACCTACAAAGAAGGAGAGGACTATGGAGTAGTCGGTAATGAGATTTCATCACTGCCAAAATCAACGATGCCTTTCAAGAAACAATCCGATTTTGTTTCCACAAATTTAAACTGGAACAATGTGCAGTCGCAATGGGTGAGTATAAGTTATATTCCAGATAGAACCCGTGCAAAAATTCACTACTTTGATTATAAGGCCGACATGTTGCCAATGACTTCCGAAAAGTTGCAAAACAAAAAGCCATTACGTATTGTGGCACTGGGCATGAGCATTACTCGTGGGTATGACATGAGTGGGTACAACAACATTGCCCCCTACATGCCAAACTATGTCTCACTATTTGCCGCTCAACTCAAAAAAGCATTTGGATACAATGATATTGTGGAGTACAATGCTGGATTGCCTGGTGCATCATCGGGATGGATGGCCAGTTATGCCGATAAATATGTAAACCCCATAAAACCAGATTTAGTGATTTTGGATATGGGAATGAATGATTTTTGGGGTCAAAGTCCACAAGGATTTAAAGCCAATGTGCAGATGGCAATGAATAAAATTAAAACAGGTTGTCCAGATGTGGAATTTATGTTGCTGTCCAATATGCTTTATGACCCAGAATATATTACTGACCCAGCCAATGCAGCCACCTATCTGGAAAGAATGAAAGGCTATAACACAGCACTTCAGTCTTTGGAGGACGATGGTGTGGTGAATGTGGATATGACTACAATGAGTGACACGATATACCATCGCAAAAAGGCAAAAGACTGCGTGGCTAATCCACTACACCCAAATGACTATATGGGTAGATGGTATGCTCAAGGTATGGTGGCAGTGTTTGATTCGGTGGTGGTAAAACCATCTGTGAATTATTGCTCAGATTTTAATGCTACTTATGATAAAGCTACCAACAGCTTGACTTTCTCTGGTCTAAATAACGGTGGTAAGATATGGATAGCTAATACGCTTGATAATTGGAAAACATTTGAAGAGATAACACCTAAACTGACTGAAGGACAGGATGTGGCTGTGGTCAAACTGAAGGGTAAGGTGGGCTTAATTTCAATGATAGGCATGAACCAAAAGGAATTGAACAAATGTACCAAAAATTTCAATTTTCTAGCAGATCCAAAAATAACGTACATTGGCTGTAGTAACTTCAAAGCCAGTTATGACGAGAAATCATCCACACTTACAGTTTCTGGACTTAACAATGGAGGAACCAATTGGATAGGATATACATCAGACAATTGGAAATCATACAAAGAAATAACACCATCAATAGCCAAAGGTCAAGATGTAGCAAAAATCCTTATCAATCCTCCTGTAGGCATTGTATCCATGTGGACAAGAGACGCTAATGGAGAAAATACCTGTAACACAGACATCGATTTTAACCAAAAAACTTCGATTACTAAGTTTAGCGATGTGATGGAATATTCATCGCCAGTAAAAGTGAATGATGTTATCAATCTAAAAGGTGACTATGGTGATAAAGCTGTGGTGAACATATTGGACTTGCAAGGGAAAGATGTAGTAAAAGTGGTACGCCCCAAAGTGCTTAAAAATTCATTGGAAATAGATTTGAGCAGGTATGGCATACTTCCAGGAGTATATCTAATTAGAGTTCAAAATGGCAAGTTCTATTCAATTACTAAATTGGTAGTTAAGCCTTAATAATACCTTTTTGAAAGCCTCAGACATTTTGTTTGAGGCTTTTTTACTTTATAACGTTTTGGGTGGGTACACGGTATTAATGCCTGCGGCGATAGTAGCTTCGCGACATTTTGCCTTCGGCGATATTTTGCCTTCGGCGATATTTTGCCTTCGGCGATATTTGCTGCACGATATTTGCTGCGCGATATTTACTTCGTGATATTTGCCTACGGCGATAGAAGCTTCGCGATATTTAATTTGTGACTTTGTGCCTTTGTGTTCAAAATATGTTTTATCAGTCGCCGCATGCGACGTTTCTTCAATTATCAATTATCAATTTTTTTCTTGCCTTTTGTGGTTTTAATTTCATTCTTTGGATTCACACGCCTTGATGATTATGAAAAATCAGATTCAAAAATGGAAATAAACACTGATATATCGTGACTGTTTTTATAAATACAGCTTGCCAGATAAAGTGCTAATCACATTATAATGATTATGAAGTAACCCTATTAGTGGCTATTTTTGTGCGCTGATTTAACAATTATTAGAAGCAAAAAATGGGTGTTTTAGCCAGAATTTTATAATTTTGTAAATCTCGTCATTTCTTGCTTGGTTTGCCTGTCAATGGAGTGCTTGTGCATGATTTAAATCCCCACCAGAAAGTGTATAAATGATTAAATATTTGACTATGAAAAAAATGAATTTTATTACGATGTTCATGCTATTTTTTGTGATGACATCGCTTTGTTATGGACAACAAAAGCAAGATGACTTTTTCCCAACAGAAATATGGAAAGACACCAAAGGTGACACCATCAATGCACACGGGGCAGGATTTATGTATCACAAAGGTACTTATTATTGGTACGGTGAAGTAAAACGTGGTACCACATGGTTGGTTCCAGGTCAAAACTGGGAGTGTTATCGTGTAAATGCAGGAGGTGTGTCATGTTACTCATCAAAAGACTTGGTAAACTGGAAAAATGAAGGGATAGTACTTCCTCCAAATAGAACAGATGCCAACCACGACTTGCATTACAGTAAAGTCCTTGAAAGACCTAAAGTAATCTATAATGAGAAAACAAAGAAGTTTGTCTTGTGGTTGCACATTGATGCACAAGATTACTCAGCTGCACGTGTTGGAATTGCTGTAAGTGATAAGCCTACAGGACCTTTTAAATACATTCAAAGCATCAAACCAAATGGATTGGATAGTAGAGACATGACAATATACAAAGACGATGACAAAAGTGCCTATATCATTTATTCATCTGAATGGAACAAAAATTTGCATATCAGCAAGCTGACTGATGACTACTTAAACGTATCGGGAAAAGATATCATCGCTTTGCCAAGAATGAGCAGAGAAGCGCCTGCTATGTTTAAACACAAAAGTAAATATTATCTGATTACCTCATTGACTACGGGTTGGGATCCAAACATGGCTCTAGTTGCACATGCAGATAGTATTATGGGTAAATGGAATCCTGGATATAATCCATGTAAAGGTGAGAAAGCTGAATTGACATTTACCGGTCAAAGCACTTATGTGTTACCTATAGTTGGTAAGCCAGGCAAGTTTATTTTTATGGCAGATGTTTGGAAAAAGACCAATTTGCAAGACTCAAGATACATTTGGCTGCCTTTAGAGATTAAGAATGACTCCGTGGAAATCTCGTGGAGAAAGAGTTGGAGTTTGACCAAATAAGTATAGGAAATAGTTTACAGTAGTGTTCTTGAATTTCAATGGTCTATAAGATATAAATTTGTAGCTTGCAATAAAACATTTGTAATTGCTTTACATAGGACATTATTTTACTTTCATTGTGATGAATCCTGTGTTTCTTTTTTTAAGAAATGCTGGATTCATTCTCTTTTTCAAATCAGTTTGGCTGTAAATGTTTTTCTCTATTTAATAGCTTCAAAAGCAATGCTATTGTTTTTGAAACCAAGATTCATACTATGAAGTCGTATTTTTTCTTTTTTCTTTTTATTGTTGGGCTACAACAAGCCAGTGTGGCACAAAAACAGACCAACCATGCACGGGCATATTATGTATCACTAAAAGGTGACGACCTAAATGATGGCACTAAGCTATCTCCTTGGAAGAGCATAGCTAAAGTTAACACTTCCAGCTATAAAGGTGGTGATAGCGTTTTGTTTGAAGCAGAGAGCGTTTTTGAAGGTGCTGTGAAACTTAGTAAAGCGAATGTAGCATCATCAGGTGAAGGTCAGTTGTTGATTTCGTCATACGGAAAAGGGTCTGCTGTTATTAATGCCGGGGTAAATGCTGGGGTAACGCTTACTGAACTTCGACACTTCAAGCTGACTAGGTTGAAAATAATCGGCGATGGAAGAGAGAAAGGTAATGTGTCAGATGGATTGAGCATATCTAAGTCGCACAATTTTGTGATTGACAGTGTGGATGTGTCAGGGTTTCAACATTCGGGGCTGCAGGTCAAGGTAGGAAGTGATTTTAAAATTACTCATGTACATGTACATGATAATGGATTTGCCGGGATTCATGTCTGTGGAAACAAACAACAAGCGGAAGGAAAGTATGAGAATCACAATATTTATATTGGTGACTGTATAGCTAGCAACAACCCTGGCGACCCTTCTGTATTACATCATCATAGTGGTAATGGAATATTGGTTTCGAATTGTAAAAATGTGCTAATCGAATACTGTTTGGCTTATAACAATGGATGGGATCAGCCAGCTCAGAACACAGGTGGTCCAGTTGGAATATGGTTTTGGGATGCCACTGAGAGCATCATTCAATACTCCATCTCGCATGACAATAAGACCAATCGTAATGCTAAAGACGGTGGTGGTTTTGATTTGGATGGTGGAGTTACAAATTCCAAGATTCAATACTGTCTGTCTTACAACAATGAAGGAGCAGGGTATGGACTGTTCGAATTTGGAGCTGTCAAGAAATGGAAAGACAATGTGGTAAGATATAATGTCAGTATCAATGACGGAACACTGCATGATGGGTCAGTAGCAGTTTGGGCGGCTACGGGCAAATCCATGAGCAACTGCGAGATTTACAATAATACATTCTATAATGACGGTGAAAAGGCGTATTCTTTGTCGATTGTGAATCACATGCCAGAGTTTAATTTTCGAAACAATATATTTGTTTATCGAGATGGTTTCTTGTGTTTTGGACATGAGCTGGAGAAAGGGAAAGAATATTTTGAGAACAATTGTTACTTTAGCTTAAAATCTAAAGAAGAAATAGCGGGTTATCCTTCCCTCAAGGAATGGGCAAAAGCAACAGGAAATGAGATGAAAAATGGTCAGTTCATAGGTCGTTATTTGAATCCGAAGATGGTAAGCCCTTCTCAAATTAAATTGGAAAATCCTAGAGAGTTGAACAAGCAGACATTGAGGGCATTCGGATTGATGTCAGATTCCAAATTAATTGATGCAGGAAATGACTTGTCCAAAATATTAAATGCCAGCATGGGAGAACATGACATGGTGGGCAATCAAATTCCTCAAGGTAAGGGTTATGATATTGGAGCCTTAGAGTACACGAAATAATTTTTAAAAAAATATAATGAATTGCAATAAAGGAAGAAAGAAAAGGGGATTTTTGCCACACGCATTACTTTTGGTGATGGGGTGCTGTTTAGGAGTTTTATCAGGTTTTGCAGCTCAGCCAGACACGCAGTTGCCCTCGTTACAAAAAGCACCTAACTACACCTTAAATCTGGGTGAAAAAGAATGGAAATTTACTAAAATTATTCCTAAGCGTCAGGGTGACCTGACTAAGGATAAAGTCCTGTTTATTTCAGAGGAATCAGATAAGACGAAAATGTTGAGTGTGAAACTTGATAGTGCCTCTGTTTTAGAGTCTATTGCTGTTGGATTTTCGAATACAGATCTCAACCAGATTTATTATACAGTGCTGGGATCTGAAGATATGCATACTTGGAATGTGTTGGCAGATAAATCCGATTTCATTAACGCTGGTCAACAGGTGAAATTGATTAAAAAAAGTGATGTTGCTGAAGTTGCAAATACAGTTGGATTTGTTGAAAAGATTATTTCCACTAGGCTAGAGATACCGGTTGTACCCACTAAAACTCGTTTCTTGAAAGTATTGCTTAAAAAAGTGTTGAATGCTACAAACGAAACGGTTGTTCCATTGGACATCCACATGTCAGTATTTGGTGCTCAAAAGGATGAGTTTTCAGAGTCTGATTATGTCTCGAAACAATTAAATGACACCAAATGGGAGTCAGTAGGGATTCCACATTGCTATAACGATATGGATACCTATTTAAACTCCAATGATGTGAACCTGTGGCGAGGAACAACGTGGTATCGTAAACATTTCGTTGTGGATGAAACGCTACAAAACAAAAAGGTGTTTCTCGAGTTTAAGGGTGTCAATACAGGTGTGGCTGTTTTTGTAAATGGTAAGTTTAAAGCTGGAAATACTTCGGTGAAACAACCAAGTGATGTAACTCATGTTGGCGGCTTTTTACCATTTCTACTTGATATCACCGATGATTTGAATTATGGTGCGGAAAACTTGATAGCAGTAAAAGTGTCAAACTCTGATGGAAGCTTTTTTAAATGGCCAGGGTTTGGTGTTTATGATGGTTTTGCGATGAATTGGGGTGGAATTGTATCGCCCGTGATACTTCATGTTACCAACAAGGTGTATGTCCCAGAAAACGTTTATTCGCCTTTACATCAATGGGGTAATTATATAAGTACCATCAAAGCAGATGAAAAACTTGCTGTATTGAGCATCCAAACCAATGTGGTAAATGAATCTGAGAAACTTCTGAAAGCCACATTGATAAATGAAATTAAAACAGCTCAAGGCAAAGTAGTGCTGACTTTAAAATCGGAAAAGAATGTTTTAGCACATGGATCAGTTGGATTTGACCAACAAGGTGAGGTGAAAAACCCATTGCTGTGGTACCCCAATAACAGCCCTTATGGTAAACCATACCTGTATTCGGTCGTAACATCGGTGGTAGTGGAAGGCAAAGTGGTATATAGTAAAGAAACAAAAGTTGGAATTAGAACCTATTCATGGGATGGCGATTATTGTTATGTGAATGGGAAAAAGCATTTGATGGTAGGTTTTGGTCATCGAAATTGTTATCCTGCATTGGGATCGGCAGTGCCTGCTGAAATACAATGGAAAGATGCTAAATTAATGGCTGAGGCTGGAGGTAACACACTTCGTATAGGTCACGTGCCGGCAACAGACGCAACCCTTGATGCTTGCGATGAATACGGCATTATGGTGATGCAAAACAGTGGAGATAATGAATGGGCACTTAGAGATGAACCTGCACTGACTTACAAAAGAGAGTATGACAGAGACATGATGATTCACAATAGAAATAGAGCGTCAATAGCCGTGTGGGAGTCCAATAATGGCATTGCAAAAGGAGGCGAAAAATATTTGCCAAGTTACACACAAGCAATAGCAAATCAATGGGATTCATTGCAAACTCGAATTGTGGCTACAAGAGATAAGACTCAACCCGATTTTCCAAAAGATAAACGATTGATGGTAGGCTACTCGAACCTTTACAAAAAGGTTGAAGGTTCGCCCTCAATCAATGTAGAAGTATATGGTGCATTTTGGGATGGGAGGAGAAGTATCAATATTTCACGCGACGACTATGCCAACGAAAAACAATTTGTGAATTGGTTTGTCGATGATTACGTAAATAATTTGAAAGATAAGGCTTGTGGATGGTTGGACTGGATGCTCGCAGAGACACAAGGAGAAGGGTACACCATTTACTTGAATGGCAAATCGAAACAAAAGTCGTTGGGCTCAAGTGCGATGGACGGAAATCGTATTCCGAAATTAAAATATCAGGTATTTAAAAATGCATTATGGGTTGACTATGCTACCAAGCCAGGAGTAGCTTTGCAGTCTTCTTGGAATTTGTCAGGTGTTCAGACTGTTGATGCATGGAGTAATTGTCCTAAGGTAGAATTGTTTCTAAATGGTGTTAGTTTAGGAGTAAAAATTCCAGACTTATTGACAAAACATTGCACTTGGGAAAATGTGACATGGCAAAGTGGAACACTTCGTGCAGTGGGATTAAGTGCTTCCAATAAGCCAGTTTGCTCAGATACAAGGAAAACTGCTGGAGCACCTCATCATATAGAATTGTCAGTTGAACAACCTTTAGTTAAACCAGATGGCACTAATTTTGGTTTAATGGCAAACGGAAGTGATGCTGCTCTTATTACAGCAAAAATTGTAGATAAAGATAGTAACTGGTGTCCAGATGCAAATAACATTATTACCTTTGATGTACAAGGTGAAGGGGTTTACAAAGGCTCTTATAATTTCTATGTGACTGATAACAAACCATTTGGGTATCATGCGCCTGGCGATAAGGAATTGCAGGCAGAGGGCGGACTGATGAAAGTTGCTGTTCGTTCTACGTTTAATTCGGGCAAAGTAACAGTAACAGCTCAATCGCTAGGTTTAGGAAATGGAATATTAACTTATACAACAAAATAAAAAGATGAGAAATAATCAATTGCTTTTATTATTAGTATTTTTAGGCTTTTCAATGAGTGCTTTTTCACAGAAAAAAAGCAAAGTAGAACCAAAGCCAGAGTTTTCCACCATCACTTATTACAAAGTAGATACCACCGAACTCAAAGCGGATGTGTTTTTACCTTCTCAAGGTCAAAAGGGGAAAATGCCACTTTACATCCATTTGCATGGAGGAGGATTCTCGCAAGGAGATAGGACCAATGATTATGAAATATGCCGAATGATGACTCGCAATGGCTGTGTGGCTGTAGCTATGAGTTATACCTTGTATATGAAAGGGAAGGATTTTGGTTGTCCAGGTATTCTTTCTGAAAAAACCAAAGCGATACAGATTGCAGTAAACCAACTTTGGAGAGCAACCGATTACTTTGTTAAAAACTCCAATTCTTATCAAATTGACACAACTAAAGTGTTTATAGGTGGATGTAGTGCAGGTGCAGAAACCGCACTTCATGCCGCATATTGGGATAGAGAATGGATGGGTATGTATCCAGAGCAACTTTCTAAAGGCTTCAAATATGCAGGTGTGCTTGAAGTGTCAGGGGCATTGATGGATATAAATTTGATTACGAAAGAAAACATGGTGCCAACGATGATGTTTCACGGTAATGCCGATAGAACTGTGCCTTATGCCACTGCCTCTCACCGTTACTGTCCATGCAATGCCAGTGGATGGTTGATGCTATTTGGGTCAAAGACAATTTATGATAAACTGACTGAGTTAGGTGGTTCTGCTGTATTGGTGACACAGTGTGGAGGTGAACATCTTACTATGGGTGGAATAATGGAGCGAAATTCGACTTTGATAGCTGATTTTATTAAAAATGCCACTGAGGGCAAGAAGATGCAATTACACACAGCCGAAAAATGTCTTACTCCAAGTACGAGAAAAGTTGTCTGTCCTATTTGTGAATAAATAATTTTTAAGAATTAAATTTTTCAAATACAAATATTAATCAAGAATGTTATGGCAAAATTCAAGTTTTTACTATTTGCGGGAATGCTAGTAGCTTCAGTTTCTGTAAGTTCAGTTTTTGGTCAGTTAGCGGTATCAAAAGATTCTGCGACTACGTTGGTAGGTGTACGAGTAAGCCACAACTTAGGTGGTTTAAATCTAAAAAATCTTTCGGAGAAAATTCTCTATAAAAAGACACCACAACAGGATATGTATTTGTATGTACTTCGTCCTGTGAAGAAAGCTAATAAACCACTACCAGTTATCATCTATTTCGTAGGAGGTGGTTGGGTAAATGGAGCTGTGGAATACCAGTTGCCAGTAGCTGCATGGTTTCGCGATCAGGGTATCGTAGCAATTACGGCCGATTATCGGGTGAAAAGTCGTCACAATACTACGCCCTTGGAATGTATTGAAGATGCTAAATCTGCTGTGAGATATGTGAGAGCCCACGCAAAAGAACTTGGTATAGATCCGGATAAAGTCATCGTGGCTGGTGGTTCGGCAGGTGGGCATATTGCGGCATGTACTGCTCTTAAAGGAGGTGATGCTGCAGGTGAGGACTTAAGTATAAGCACCGTTCCCAACGCTTTGGTTTTACATAATCCTGTCGTAGGAGAGGGTTTCCGTGGCGATTTTTTCAAAGAGCACCCTGAATTTTCACCTATTTTGAAAGCATACAAGGGATGGCCTGCAACTATTGTTTCTCATGGAACAAAAGATTCTACAGTCCCTTATTCAGGTGCTAAGAATTTTGTATCAAAGCTTAAAGAGTTGGGAGTAGATGCAGAGTTAATCACTGTAAAAGATGCAGAACATTCATGCGACTGGCCTAATAGCAACCCCAATTTCTTGCCTACCATTTCTGAAATGACACAGTTTCTAGTCAATCATAATTTGATAGATGAGAAGGACGTATTGCTAAAACCTATTGCACCTGACAGCTTATATCCATCGTCGGATTATGCACCAGATTATGTCATAGAATGGTCGAAAAATCATTATAAAGAACGAATTAAAGAGTTTAAGACAATGCCTATCATGACTGATAACATTGTGATGTTGGGAAATAGTTTGACAGAAGGAGGCAAAAACTGGGGAAGCAAATTAGAAAACCACGATGTTGTGAATAGAGGTATCTCAGGCGATGTGACACAAGGGGTGATGATGCGTATAGGCGAAATTTGTTTTTCAAAACCTAAGGCAATTTGTATGTTGATAGGAATCAACGATATCAATGGTGGCAATAAAGGAGCTGATGAAACATTGGCAAATATTCATAAGATAGTGGCTAAAATCCACGATTTGTCACCTAGAACAAAGGTATATGTCCAAACCATTTTACCTACAAACTACATCAAATTGGTACCTGTAATTGCTGCTGTCAATAAAGGTTTGAAAGAAGATGCTTTGGCGAAGAATTATACTTTGATTGATACCCATGCAGTCTTTGCGGATGAAAAAGATTTGATGAAACCAGCCCTAACAAGTGATGGAGTTCATCTAACAGATGCTGGATACGAAGTATGGACGAAAGAATTAAGTAAATATATTAAAGCTCAATAATGCTGTTGAAAATACAAAGGATGTCTGTAGAAGATTATCCTTTGTGTTTTTTATACCGTTCTTTAACTATGAAAAAAACACCGTTGCTACTAATATTGCTATTTGCAATAGTCTTACAAGCTCAAGAAATAAAACTTCCTTTGTATACCGGAACGATACCCAATGCCAAAGGAGATGTCAACACAGAATACATTGAGCGAGGTGACTATAAACTATTCAAGAAAGTTTCGCATCCAGATATTTCAGTTTATCTACCTACCAGATTATTGGCTAATGGTCAGGCTGTGGTAATTTGTCCTGGTGGTGGTTATGTGCAACTATCTATGGACTTAGAAGGAACAGATATAGCAGCTTATCTCAATTCCATCGGAGTGGCTGCTATTGTGTTGAAATATCGACTA
>CANIXM010000020.1 GCA_947471245.1 Paludibacteraceae bacterium
GGGTGGCTATGACCTATTTGTGACAAGATACTCGCCAGTAACTAAAACATTTTTGACCCCAGAAAACATAGGAATGCCCATCAATTCAATCTACAACGACTACATGATGGTTATAGATGAACAGCAAAAAATTGGTTGGTTTGCATCCGATAGATTTCTTCCTGCAAACAAAGTGATGATTTATACGTTTGCTACTAATGATAGTAAAACAATTGTTAACATTGATGATATACCCTATCTCCGAAAACTAGCGCAGCTTAAGTGTTACAGAAAAGCAGAGCGTATAAGCACCGACTCAGTGATGAGTGATTCATCCGAAGTCTCATTGGTAGATGTAACAAAGAAAATAAATTTGGTCATTAATGATACGCTTGTTTATCAGTATGTTACAGATTTTAAAAGCTTTGAAGCTAAGAAGCTTTGCATTGATCATAATAGGTTAAACACTGATTTAAACAATAAAAAACTACAGTTGGAGGAGCTACGTCAGCTATATGCCAATTTGGACACGCCAGCAGAGAAAAAACTTTTTACTCAGAAAATTATCGACTTAGAGAAAAAAAATAATGAGGCCGGAAAAGTTTTGCTAACAAAGCTCATCAATATTAGAAATTTGGAAAATAAATTCCTTCAAAAAGCTAAAATTAGGTCAAATTAGCTTAACTCTAGGTGTAGAATGAGCATTTCATCGATTTTTTAATATAATTTTGTGGACAAATAAGGGAGAATGGACATGTTGAGATTTCAAAGTTTTGGAAGTGGGAGTAGTGGAAACTGTTATTTTATTGGTAATGCTGTAAGTGGGATTTTGATTGATGCAGGAGTGGGGGTGAGGACTATCCGAAAATGTTTGAGGGATATTGGGTTGGATTTTGACCGCATTTGGGGTGTTTTTGTTACACATAATCATGCCGATCATATAAAATCGGTAGGTGTGTTGGGTGAGAAATATCATATTCCAGTTTATAGCACCAGATTGGTTCACGAAGCGATTGAAAAGAGCTACTGTGTAACTTGTAAATTGGTTGGATCACGACGTTATATTGAGAAGCAAGAGACTGTAAACATTGGTGATTTTAACATTACGTCATTTTCAGTGTCACATGATTCGATTGATAGTGTAGGTTATACTGTTGAATATCTAGGTAAGAAGTTTACATTTGCAACAGATTTAGGTCACATAGACGAAACAGTAGCGTTACAGATCGTACAGGCTGACTACATATTGTTGGAGTCCAATTATGATGAACAAATGCTGCGTGAAGGAAATTATCCTATTCAACTGCAAAACCGAATTACCGCTCCTACTGGTCATTTGAGTAATGATCAAGCGGGTTGGTTTTTGGCTGAAAATTATCGTGAACATTGGAAGCGGATATTTCTTTGTCACCTTAGTAGAGAAAATAATTTTCCAGAATTGGCGTATAGTACAGTATCTAATTATTTGGAATCTAAGAATATATCAGTAGGTGAGGATGTGGAGCTGTTTACACTGGATCGGTTTCTTCCATCAGAATTGTTTGAACTTAATTAGTCGTAAAAATTAGAGTAATAAATCCAATAAGCAGCTTATGTCCAATAATTTAGTGATTATCCCCACTTACAATGAAAAAGAAAATATTGAGAATATCATTCGTGCAGTATTTTCACAACAACTAACATTTGACCTTTTAATAATAGAGGATGGTTCTCCAGATGGAACTGCTTCTATCATTAGGACTTTACAAAAGGAATTTGCAGATCGCCTCTTTATGGTTGAACGTAAAGGTAAATTGGGTTTGGGAACAGCCTATATCGTTGGTTTTAAATGGGCATTGGAACATGGATATGATTTTGTATTTGAAATGGATGCAGACTTCTCACATAATCCAGCTGATTTAATTAAATTGTATGATGTTTGCGCCAATCAAGGTGCCGATGTGGCTATTGGTTCGCGTTATGTGAGTGGTGTGAATGTAGTTAATTGGCCAATTGGTAGGGTGCTCATGTCATACTTTGCTTCGAAATATGTACGTTTTGTTCTGGGATTGAGAATTGCTGATACCACAGCTGGATTCAAATGTTATCGTCGTCAGGTACTTGAAACAATTGATTTGGATAGTATTCGATTTAAAGGATATGCTTTTCAGATTGAGTTAAAATTTACAGCTCATCAGTGTGGGTTTATATTAAAAGAAGTTCCCATTATTTTTGTAAATAGGGAATTAGGTACTTCTAAAATGAGTGGCGGAATATTTGGGGAAGCATTTTTAGGAGTTGTGGAGTTGAAATTAGCCAGTTGGTTTAAGAAATATCCACAGAAAAGAGTAAACCCCTAGCCCCTAAAGGTGGACTTTTTGACGTGTGCGGATGATTAGGTTTTATGAAACGAATAGGCAAGTACACCAATGAACTTTATGAATTGATGAATCAATAAACCAAAACACATGAATAAACAAATAATACGCAATGCAACCATAGTCAATGAATATGAATCTTTTGTAGGCTCAGTGTTGATCGAAGATGAATTGATAGTATCCATTCACCGAGGAGAAGAATGGGTTGATGGTGGTCAGGGTTGCCATGAGGTGGATGCGCGTGGATTATTATTGATGCCAGGTGTGATTGATGATCAGGTACATTTTAGAGAGCCAGGCTTGACTCACAAAGGCGATATTTATTCGGAAAGTAAGGCTGCTGTTGCGGGTGGTATTACTTCATTTTTCGAAATGCCCAATACCAAACCACAGGCTACAACATTGGAATTGTTGGAAGATAAGTTTGAGATTGCCTCTAAGAGCTCATTTGCAAACTATTCGTTTCTGATGGGTGTCACCAATGATAATATTGATGAACTCAAACGAGTTGATCCACGCTATGTGGCAGGCTTGAAAATGTTTATGGGTTCGTCTACAGGTAATATGCTGGTGGATAATGAGCGAACATTGAATCGGGTTTTTGCAGAAATCCCATTGTTGATAGTTACTCACTGTGAAGATGAAACAACCGTAAAAGCCAATATCAGTCATTATCGGGCCCTGTTAGGAGATGATATTCCGGTGAAATATCATCCATTGATAAGGAATGACGAAGCATGCTACAAATCATCTTCGTACGCAGTGGAATTGGCAACAAAATATAACTCACGATTGCACGTGTTCCATTTGTCATCCGAAAAGGAAATGTCGTTGTTTAGATCTGATATTCCTTTGAAGGATAAGAAAATAACTGCTGAAGTTTGTGTGCATCACTTGTGGTTCAATGATGGTGACTACGAGAAATATGGCAATCGTATTAAGTGGAACCCATCTGTCAAGTCCGAACAGGATAGGTTGGCATTGATTGATGCTTTGAAATCAGGTAAAATCGATGTGTTGGCCACTGATCATGCACCGCATTTGTGGTCAGAAAAAGAAGGTAATTGTTTGCAAGCAGCATCTGGCGGTCCGTTGGTACAGCATTCGTTAGTAGCTATGCTCCAGATGGTTAAAAATGGGGTATTCACCCTTGAGCAAGTCGTGGATAAGATGTGTCATGCACCAGCCCAGCTATTTAGAATAGAAAATCGTGGTTATATTCGTCCAGGCTATTTTGCTGATCTGGTTTTGGTGAATCCACTTCAACCGTGGACGGTAACTAAGCAAAACATTCTTTACAAATGCGGCTGGTCGCCGTTTGAAGATGTTGAGTTTAGTTCATCGGTTGTAAGTACGTGGGTGAACGGCGTGAAGGTCTATCACAACGGAACTTTTGATGAAGTGTCGAAAGGAAAGAGATTGGTTTTTGAGTCTTGAAATTGTTGATTTGCAATGTGCTCTTAAGATATATTTCCGTTTCTGCATGCTAACTGATATATAATCAATCTTATAGTTGGTTGTTGAATCCTTTTAACTGTCTAAAAAAATATGTTCAAGAAAGTTTTTTTCAGTATTATAGGCTTAGTGATTTTGCTTTCTGCCGGATATTTTTTCGTCAGAAAGTGTAGCTATACTGCAAGTTTGCCAGTTGAACCTGCCATACCATATATCCATAACGAGGGACAGGCGCAAGGCACCACATATTCAGCCACCTACCTTCAACCGCAAGGGGTAGATTTGCAGTTAAAAATAGACTCGGCTTTTAGGAAATTTGACACTTCACTTTCAACCTACAATTCCAATTCTATCATTACTCAAATAAATAGAAATGTAGATACAGTGTTGACTGATAAGCATTTTGAAACGATGTTCAATACCGCCATGGAGGTTTCCAAGAATACTAACGGTGCGTTTGATATTACCGTTGGACCTTTGGTGAAAGCATGGGGTTTTGCATTCGGAAATAAGAATCATAGTAAGCTTCCTGATGTAAAGCAGTTTTTGCCATTTGTCGGCTACAAGAAAGTGCAACTTGTTAATCACAAAGTCATTAAAAATCATCCAAAGATATTGATCGATGCCAATGCCATAGCACAGGGCTATTCGGCCGATGTGATGGGTGAGTTGTTGGAAAAGTATGGATGTAAGAATTATGTTTTTGAGATAGGTGGCGAGGTTGTTTGTAAAGGAGTAAACCAAAAGGGTGAAAAATGGAAAATCGGAATAGATAAACCGATTGACGACTCAACAGGAGTTACAAAAGAAATTCAAAGCATTCTTTCTATTTCCAATATGGCTGTTACCACGTCTGGAAATTACAGAAAATACTATTACAAGGACGGAAAAAAGTACGCTCACCACATTGATCCACGTACTGGATATCCAGTAGTGCATAGCTTGCTAAGTGTGACAGTAATTGCACCTCGTTGCATTGAAGCCGATGCTTATGCTTGCTCATTTATGGTGATGGGTATGGATAGTGCACTTAGGGTCTATAAATCAGTGCCTAAGATGGAATGCTATTTTATTTATGTAGATAATGATGGCAAGAACCAAGTCAAATACACCAGTGGTTTTAAAAAGTACTTAGCTGATTAATTTACAGGCTTTTATTTTATAGGATGTAAGTTACAAGAATCACAATACTTTTCGTAGGGGTAGTTGTAAATTGAAAACACATCAATGATGCTTTTAATCACTTATTTAAACATTGATTCATACAATTTTAAAAAATCTCCGACTTTTAACTAACTTGCAGAATATAAGTATTTTAATGTGCTTTCAGCTGCATTTAATTGTATTCTGTCATTAAGACTTTTAAAATAGAAACATTTAATTTTTTTATTACTGATAAAATTACTACTTTTGTAGTCCAAAAAATAGCATGAAAAAGTATATTTTTTTTCTTCCTCTTCTCGCATTTGTTTTTGCTTCCTGTAGCGAGTATCAAAAGTTATTGAAATCGGATGATGCTGATTTAAAATACAGAAAGGGAATTGAGTATTTCGAAAAGAAAGATTTCCTTAGAGCTTCAAACTTATTTGATGCAGTTTCAAGCTATTACAAGGGAACTGAGCGTTCGGAAGTGTTGCTCACTTACATGGCCAAATCAGCTTTGGGGCAGAAGGACTATTATACGGCAAGCGCCTATTTTAAAAAATATGTCAAGACTTATCCCAAAGGTAAGTATGTCATTGAGTCCAAATTCATGATAGGGTATTGCTATTATTTGGATTCGCCCGATGCTCGCTTGGATCAAGAGGCTACAATTGATGCAATTTCTGCTTTTCAGGAGTTTATAGAGCTGTATCCAGAAAGCGAACGTATACAAGATGCCAATAAGTATCTTGAGGAAATGAACAATAAAATGGCATATAAAATGCTCATTAACTCTAGGCTTTATTTCAATCTTGGAAATTACATGGGTAATAATTACGAATCAGCAATTATTACAGCTCAGAATGCCCTTAGAAAATTTCCTTCCAACAGTTACCGTGAGGAGTTTTCTATGATAATTCTTGAATCCAAATATCAAGAAGCTGTGTTGAGTGTTGAAGATAAGAAAATTGAACGCTATAGAACAGCAATTGATGAGTACTACAATTTCATCAATGAATTTCCAGATGGCAAATTGAAGAAAAAAGCCGAAAAGTTTTTCAACGAATCAAAGAACCAAATTAAAGAATAAATACATAATTATGGATTACAAAAAACTTAATGCTCCTAACAACACCATCTCACGTGATATGTCACAAATGAGTGAGAAAGTAGGTAATGTTTACGAAACAGTTAAAATAATTGGAAAACGTGCCAATCAGATAAGCGTAGAAACAAAGACTGAATTAGATAAAAAATTGCTGGAATTTGCCTCATTTAATGAAAATATTGAAGAAGTATTTGAAAACAGAGAGCAAATAGAAATCTCTAGGTATTACGAAAAATTGCCTAAATCAGTGTTGATAGCAACTCAAGAGTACATTGAGGACAAAATCTATTATCGCAATCCGATTAAGGACAAATTGAAATAAAACGAATAGGCGGTTGTGAAAATGATGTACTGACTCTTGTCGAAATTTCATCAAGGAGCAGTTTTTCAGAACTAAGTATTTCTCATTACAGTTGATAGATAAAAGGAAATTGTGAGGTTGCTCACTTTTTTCTTTTATCTATTTTTGTATGTGTCTAGTTCAATTCATTTTTGTACTTTTGTACAATTGGTGAATGTTGAAACACATGTTAATTTTACAGACTTCAATTACCAATGCAGTCATGAGGATTGAGGTGTTTGTTACATTGTTGATTATAGAGGAGTTATCATGTTAGATTACCCTAAGATTTTATTTAAACACTGATGTTTATATAACTAACTTTCAACATTAGCAGTTTGTTGCTCGTTTTATAAATTTTCATTTATGCTTAAAGGTAAAAAAATATTATTAGCTGTCACAGGTAGCATCGCTGCTTACAAGGCTGCTACACTTATCCGACTTTTAGTTAAAGAGGGAGCTGAAGTTCAAGTCTTGATGACTGCTTTAGCCAAAGAATTTATTAGCCCACTTACATTGGCTACACTGTCCAAACGTCCTATTTTAGTTGATTTTTTTGATCCTACTAATGGAAACTGGAACAGCCATGTGAATCTTGGCATGTGGGCGGATGTATATCTGGTAGCCCCAGCCACGGCCAATACGATTGGTAAAATGGCAAATGGAATTGCCGATAATTTAGTGTTGACAAGCTACCTTTCTGCTAAGTGTCCGGTGTTGGTGGCACCCGCCATGGATTTAGATATGTTTGCTCATCAGGCTCATCTTCGTAACTTGGAGTTGCTCAAGTCAGTTGGAAACATTATTATCGAACCAGCAAGTGGTGAGTTGGCCAGTGGATTGGAAGGAAAGGGTAGGATGGAAGAGCCCGAAAATATTGTTCGTTTTTTAAATGATTTTTTCACTCCTAAATTATTGGCTGGAAAAAAAATTCTAATTACAGCAGGTCCCACATACGAAAGGATAGACCCTGTACGTTTTGTAGGCAATTATTCGTCAGGAAAAATGGGATTTGCACTTGCAGAAGTTTGTGCTCGAATGGGTGCTGAAGTAGTATTAATAGCTGGACCTGTGATGTTGAAGACGCAGCACGTGAATATTCATCGCATTGATGTGGAATCGGCCTCTCAGATGTATGAAAAGGCGGTATCTGAATTTGAAACCTGTGATGGCGCTATTCTTTGTGCTGCAGTGGCTGATTTCACTCCAACTCAAAGCATGGACTCGAAGATGAAACGTGAAAAATCGAATCTGCAAATAGAGTTAACACCTACTAAAGATATTGCAGCTCAGCTAGGTGAGGTGAAGCTTAAAGATCAGTTTTTAGTAGGTTTTGCACTCGAAACAGATAACGAACAAGCCAATGCATTGTCCAAGATGTCACGAAAAAATCTTGATTTTATCGTGCTCAATTCGCTTAATGATGCCAATACTGGTTTTGGGTTTGATACGAATAAAATTAGTATTTTGCATAAAGATGGAATGGTAAAATATTTCGAACTGAAAAGTAAAATGGCTGTTGCACAAGATATTGTAGAAGAAATTGTTCATCATATAAAATGAGTTTATGAAGATTTTTGTTGTAGTCACTTTTTGTTTTATCACATTTCTTTCTGCCAGATCACAGGAACTTAATTGTGTAATTACCATAAATTCAGACCAAGTAGAATCGGCTAGTGCTAATAAATCATTGTTCACAACCCTTACCAAGTCAATGATGGAATTTATGAATAATCGTAGGTGGACGGAAATGTCCTATGCTAGTTCTGAACGCATAGAGTGCAACATCAACATGGTGGTTAAAAAAGTTGATGGCGATGTGATTACTGCAGATTTACAAGTTCAAGCCAGACGACCTGTGTTCGGGGCCAACTATAAATCTACGTTGTTTAATTATAAAGATAATTATTTTTCTTTCAAATACAAGGAGTTAGATCAGTTAGAAATGAATGGTCCCAACAATTTTTCTTCCAATCTTACTGCCGTGCTAGCATTTTATGCATATATAGTCATTGGATATGATATGGATTCGTTTTCCCGAATAGGTGGTTCACCCTATTTTAGCTTGGCTGAAGGCATCGTTAATGCTTCGCAAGGTACTGACGGTTATAATGACGGTGGGTGGGAAGCTTCATTCAAGAATACCAAAAATCGCTATGCGCTAATTAACAACCTCAATGATGAAGCGTTTAAAAAGTTTAGAAATTTCTTTTATGAATATCATCGATTGGGATTGGATGAGATGACTTACAATGCCGAGAATGCTCGGGCCCGTATTGCTGCTGGTTTGCCTTTGTTGAGAGAAGCCAACAGGGCTAGACCTTCGTCTATTGTGATTTTGACTTTTTTTGATGCAAAAGACGATGAGTTGATTAATATTTTTACCAAAGCTTCAACAAAAGAAAAAGCCGATGCGTTAGAAATATTGAATGATATTAATCCAACAAAATCAACTCGTTACGAGCAGATTAATAAAACTCAATAAGATGCTAAAGTCCATTTATATATCCAATTATGCATTAATATCCGAGTTGAAAATTGATTTTCAATCCGGATTTTCTGTTATTACAGGTGAAACAGGTGCTGGAAAATCCATCATAATTGGTGCATTGTCTTTAATAATGGGGCAGCGTGCCGATTCTAAATCTATTAAGATAGATGCTGATAAATGTATAATAGAAGCTGAATTTGATATTTCTAACTATCGCCATCTTTCAGAATTTTTCGTTCAAAATGATCTTGAAAATGATGAAAAAACGTGCATAATCCGCCGGGAACTTACGAATGGTGGAAAGTCACGTGCTTTTATAAACGATACTCCTGTTAGTTTAAATCATATCAGAGTTTTGTCGGACAGGCTGATAGATATACACTCACAGCATGAAAATTTACTGCTGTCCAACGATACTTTTCAGTTGGAGGTAGTCGATACCATTGCTGAGAATGGTTCTCAGTTAATGGCATATCAACAAAGTTTTGATCATTGGCGCACGCTTCATTCTGAACTTAAACGACTTCAATCTCTTGCCGCAAAACAAACAATAGATATCGATTATATTCAGTTTCAGTACAATCAACTTGTGGAGGCCAATCTAGTGGACGGTGAACAGGAAGAACTCGAGCTAGAACAGGATACGCTCAGTCACGCTGAGGAGATTAAGTCTGGTCTGCTCAAGTCTGTACAACTTCTTGACGATGAAAATGCCTCACTCTCTCAACTCAAAGAGAGCATCAATTCACTATCGCATATCAAATCTTATATTGCCGAAGGCGAAAATTGGTATGAGCGGATGCAATCAGCCCAAATAGAATTAAAGGACATTGTCAGTGAGATGGCACAGCGAGAGCAACGTGTGGAATATAATCCTACACGCATGGAGTGGGTGGAGAATCGTCTGAGTGACATTTTTTCATTACAAAAAAAATATAAGTTATCATCAGTGGCCGAATTGATAAACCTCAGAGATGAGTTTGCCGAGACTTTACACAGAATTGACTCATTTGAAGATGATTTAAATGCCCTGAAAATTCAAATTGACGAGGCTTTTACTGTACTGACTAAGAATTCAAAACTGTTAACCAATAGCAGAACAGCAGCAGTCCTACCTATTGAGAAATATTTAATAGACCAACTCACTAAACTTGGAATGCCAAATATTCAGTTTTCCGTGGCTATGAATGAATTGGAAGATTATGTAGAAAACGGACGAAATGAAGTGCAGTTTCTTTTCTCAGCCAATAAAAACCGTGATTTACAACCTGTTGCACAAATAGCATCGGGTGGAGAAGTGTCCCGCTTGATGCTTGCCATCAAGTCAATGATAGCCCATAAGTCTGACCTACCCACTATTATTTTTGATGAAATTGATACTGGTGTTTCTGGAGAAATAGCACATAAAATGGGCGAAATAATGCAAGCCATGTGTACTGACATGCAAGTAATCACCATCACACATCTTCCTCAGATAGCAGCCAAAGGTACTTCACACTTCAAAGTGTACAAAGATGACTCTGGCAAAGCAACTGAAACTCACATCAAACGACTCACGACCTCCGAACGCCTCACAGAACTTGCACAAATGCTCAGTGGAAAAAATATTACTGAAGGAGCTTTGCAAAATGCCAAGGAACTGATGGGGAACGATGTGCTTTCATAGATCAATTAATAGACCATAAACAATCACTTATATCGCAGAGAAAAAAGTAAGGTAACTCGCCTTGCTTTTTTTTATGTTATAAATCGAAAGGTCATTCCAACCGCTTTGTAATGTTCCATGTGTTTTAATTGATTCTTGTGTGGTTTACTCACCTTATTGGTTTAGTGCCAGTTTTTGTCATACAAATCGAAAGTTTGTCAAAGTTTATTTGTCGTGCTCGTATCCTGAACCAATGGTTCACGTTCAGCGGTCCAACCATTTTCTGAATTCGGGTGTCCGTGCTGAGCTGATTAGTGTATCTTCGGAGGGTAGTGGATGGATGGTGATTTTGATTCTGCTCTTGGATAGGATGTTGATTTTCATAATACTTTGGAAGGATACAATGTAGTTTCGGTTGATTCTAAAATAGTCCATGGGAGAAACCAAGTCTTCTACTTTGTCTAATGAATAATCCAATGGGTAACACTTTCCAGTGCTGGTTACCAGAAAACTAGATTTTTCTATCGAATAAAAATAGGCAATTTCCGAAGTAGGGATGGAATCAAGATGCTCGCCTACATACACAAGAAATCGTTGTTTGTATGCTTTCTTCTCGCTATTCATCTGTTCTATCAACGCGCTCCAGTCAGGTGCCATTTCATTGTTTCTGACTCTTCTGAATTTCTCAATACTTTTTTGAAGCTTCTCTTTATTGATGGGTTTTAAGATGTAATCGATGCTGTTTTGTTCAAAAGCACGAATTGCATACTCGTCATAAGCTGTGGTAAAGATGATGGGGCAGGGGATGGAAATTTGATTGAAAATGTCGAAGCTCAGTCCGTCGCCCAGCTGGATGTCCAAAAATACCAAGTCAGGCATTGGATGGTTGGAAAAATATTGTACGCTGGATTCGATACTGTCACATCGGGATGTAATGTTGAAATCCGGAGCCAGTTCCGCTAGCATTTTTTCCAATCGCTGTGCGGCTGGCTGTTCGTCTTCGATGAGTAATACCTTTACCATTTTGCTTTGCATTACATTACTTTAACTTGATACCCATTACCTTGGTTTTTTCCAACCATTTGGCTCTATCCGCTTCTTTGGAGTTCCGAATGGGACCGAAGTAGGTTACTTTTACTTTATTAATACCACAAAATACAAGGATACAGACTTTTAATTGATTGACACTGGCATTGGAGTTTACCAGTTTGTAAAACCAACTTGGAGTATCCAATGTGGTGATGATATGTGCTGTTTTCCCCTTGAAATGTTTGTCACACCACACCGAGTTTTCACGGTAACTGAATGCAATCCCGGGTAGAAATAATCTGTCAATGAATCCTTTGGTGATAGCAGGTAGTCCTCCCCACCAGACTGGGTGTATCCATACCAGATGATCAGCCCATTTGATTTTTTCCAACGCTTCCAGTAAGTCTGGTTCCAATTCGGTTCGTTGTTGATAACCCTGAGCCAAATTAGGATTAAATGCCAATTCCCCAATGGCTATATCTTTCACTTCTGCGCCCGCAGACACAGCTCCAGTTTGGTAAGCCTTAGCCAATGCAGCGTTATAGCTGTCTTTATTCGGATGCCCATTAATGATTACAATTTTTTTCATAAATTATTGTTTTTTAATTTGTTGTGCTCGTTTCATATTTATTTATAATTAAGTATCCCCAATCCTCCGCCAGCTACCAAAATAGAGAGAAGTTATTTTTTTGACAAATCAACATCCTGAATATTAATTCTTAATTCGCCAACAGTGGGATAGTCACTCTAAATTCACTATCCGAAATATCAATCTTAACACTCTCACCCGTAACAAATCGGTACCTGCCTTCGATGTTTTTCAGTCCTTGTCCTGTGGTTTCTCCCACCTGCTTGCGTTGGAGATTATTGACCACTGTGATGCTTTTCCCATTGTTAAACACACGGATGTGTAGTGGGTGTTTCTCGGAAATGGTATTGTGCTTGATGCAATTATCCACTAGCATTTGTAAAGTCAATGGCGGAATGGTCATCTGTAACGCAACTTTATCGATGTTTATTTCTATTTTTAGGTTGTCCTTAAAGCGCAGTTTCTGGAGGTAGTTGTATTTCTCCAAATAGCCCAATTCCTCAGCTAAACTTACCGCTTCACGCTCGTTGCTCAACAATACATAAC
>CANIXM010000021.1 GCA_947471245.1 Paludibacteraceae bacterium
TTAATTATTTACTCTATCATTTTACCTCTGAGTCTAGAAGATATTCTAATAAAAAACACAGAAATATATAAATAGATATTATTGGATAAAAGTGAACTGATCTGAGATTTGGAAGAATAATACAAAACCATTTTATAAATCTCAAAGAAAGAAATATTTGAACGAACAAGACGTTTAAAGAAAGTATCAAATGATTCTTGTTCTATCTTTGGTAGAATGGAGTGAATGAATGCTTGATCACAACACCGATTAAACAATGGCAAATATTTTCCCCATTTCTGATGTAGTTTAAGTTGTGCCGAAAAATAGCTATGTCCCATCACTCCTCTAGAATAATGTTCCAATAGAATGTCATAAATTACATAATTGGTATACCCTGCAACATGTGATTGAAGAGAAATGTCATAATCATAGCCATGAAAGCCATTAAATGATTCATCAAAACTGATTGTTTTGAAGAGTTCCTTCCTGGCAAAGAGGAATACGCCATCAAGCATCAAAACTGACTTTGTGGACTGATTATAATCATTTGGAAATACCACCATTTCCTCATCTTGAGTAGCTGTCTGACCATATATCATGTAAGCACACGGGTTGAGTGTTGCCCAGTCATTTGGTACTCTACTCATGATGTCTCCACCAGCTACTCCAAAAATACCTGAATCAGGTATTTGGAGATGTTTCACCACTTTCTGTCCCCAATCTTGAGTTTTAAAATCCACATCATCATGAATAAAACAGAGGTGCTCATACTTACTTAAGTCAATTCCTTTATTGTAAGCTGAAAAAATTGAGTATTCATTTTTTGAATTATCGATACTGATTAATTCATACTCTAGCCCTACCGTATTCTTAAGATTATTGACTAAAGACTCATTGGGCACAGGTCTTCTGGAACATGTAATGATCGACAGCATCTGGTTAATGGTTTGATTGATTAATATTAACCGATTTTCTCATTTGATCACGGGCAATTTTGTATTTCATATATGACGAAAGAGCATAAGTGGCACTAATCACAAAACCGTAGTATCCATCCAAAATTCCAAGCTTTAGAATATAGGTTTTAAAAAACCGAAAACCACCTTTTATATAAGGTAGTATAAATCCTATTTTTGCGCCTTTTTGTATTAGTATAGCTGCATTCATTTGAGCATATTTCTTTTCTTTTTGCTGGTGTTGCTCCATGGATGTGCACGTATAATGCAACAAATCTCCTTTTAGCCACTTGATATCATTCCTACTAGATACCAGAATTGACTCGTGGACATCACTATTGGT
Source organism: Paludibacteraceae bacterium (assembly GCA_947471245.1). Classification (GTDB taxonomy): domain Bacteria; phylum Bacteroidota; class Bacteroidia; order Bacteroidales; family Paludibacteraceae; genus Paludibacter. Next base: position 1,282 of record CANIXM010000021.1, read on the forward strand.
CCAGTTGGTAAGCTGCTTGTTAAAAATCCGCACATGCCTATCGGGATACCATCCACAAAATCGAATAGGCTTACCGCAATAATGATTACGAATATTGAACGAATAACAAGGAGCGCTCCAAACTTGCTTTTCTTCTAAAATAGACCTCCGTAACTCATCTGACAACACTTCATCTGCATCTACCGAAAGGACATAATTGTGAGTGGCTTTGTCTGTTGCATATCGCTTTTGACTTCCATACCCATCAAATTTTCGCTGAAAAAAAGTGACACCGTGTTCAATGCAGATTGCCTCTGTTCTATCAGTAGAAAAGGAATCCACAACAATAATTTCATCGGCCACTCCATCCAGTGCTTTCAGACAGCGCTCAAGATTGTTTTCCTCGTTCAGTGTAATAATAATGGCAGATAAATTATTCATTTGTTAAAATCATGTTTCAGACATTGTGTTTCAGACTTTTTACTCTTCGTTGCTTTTGTTAAAACCTTAGCTTACTTTTAGTGAATTAAGTTCTTCCGACTTGAGTTTTCGTTCCAATTTTTTAACATCCTCTTCAGCAGGTAAATTTTCGGGTACTATACCCCGAGAAAGTAGTGTGTTTCTTACCGAATTATTATTGGTAACATGCTCGTTAGAAATCTGACCCTCTGTCTTCAATTGTTTTTGTTTGGCATTGAAGATAGTAATTTCGGTTGCAAAATCTTTGGCTTTAAGCAAAATTGTTGGCATGAAGTCAGCTAATGGTTTGTTCTTAACTCCCCATTTATCTTTCATTTGTTGTGTGGTTTTATTAAATAAAGCATGATCGCCCTTACTTCTGATTAATGCAAAATTTTTGTTACCGCCAGTTTGCTCAAATATTACATGTGAAAGTTCTTTTTCGGTTTCGGCCAATTTGTTCCGGGCTTGTACCCGTTCAAGTTCTAAAATTTTTTGTTCAATGAGTTCTGCTTTTCTTGTTTGAACGGCAAAATAGGTTTGTGCGAAAGCAATTTGTTCTTTTCTAGAATCTCCATTTTGGGCTATTAAATAGCATGCAAAACGAGTAAGCATCACATCATCAATTTCCTTTTGAGCACCCGAGCCAATATCTACCATTTTCCCGACGTCGGCAAAATGGTCTGAAATATTTTGACCTGAAATTTCGCAAGCCGTTTTGGCTTTACTAATTACATTCTGAAAATTATCCCATTTTCCGTAACCCAGTAAATGTTGTAAATCTCTGGCTAACCAAAACTCTATACCATCTTCAGTGCCATGAAGAAAATCTTCAAAATTTTCCGTCAATTTATATACAATATCTTTTTTCATCTGTTTATAATTGTTTTTTAGTTAACAGATGGAACTCGCACATAAACATCTACTTGTGTGTCATAGTTTATTTGTCGTGCTCGTTTCATGTGATTATAATTTAGCCCCTAGTCCGCCAGTTGGCGGAGAACAGAGACAAGTTTTGTTTTACAATCATGCACTTTAAGTTAAAGTATAAATGTCAACTACAACTCCCTTAATTCCTACTCCTATTAATAAATCGATTGATAGACATTCATCAAATTGCTTGCTATATGGCTATCAGTAAACTTAAGTGAATGTTGCTGACCAGCCATTTTCATTTTTTGTTGCAATTGTACATCCGACAGCACATTTACAATGGCCTCACCCCACCCATCAGCATCCATCGGATCAACATAAATCGATTCAGCACCCCCAGCTTCGGCAAAACAACTGCCCGCTGATGTAATCACTGGAGTTTGGGTGCACAAAGCCTCTAAAATAGGTATTCCAAATCCTTCAAATACAGAAGGATATAAAAACAATGATGATAAAGAATAGATGGCAGGTAAATCCAATGTCTCGGCATTATGAATAAACACTACCTGCTCTTCCATATCGTATTTAACAATCAACTTTTTAATTTCATTTATATATTCAGTGGGTTTACCTATCATTACAATGGGAACACCACACCGCTTTCGATGCAAAGCTTCGATAATAATGGCTGCATTTTTTCTTTTCTCGATAGCACCTACATATAGCACAAACTGCGACGGCAGTGCATACTTTTGTCGAATTTGGAGCTTTTGTTCTTCACTTACATCTTGCCTAAACACATTGTTACATCCTTGGTATACAACACTTACTCTATCTTCTTTTGCTCCAAAGTATTGAATAATATCACTTTTTGTTTGCTCACTAATGGCAATTATATGGTCTGCCTTCTTACATGCATACTTGTTTTTTTGGATAAAAATCTGTCTGTATATTGGACTGTAAAGCTCTGGATGACGCATGAAGATGGCATCATGCATCGTTACCACTGTTTTAGTCTTTAACCGATTCAACCCAATTGGCAATTCTTGACTCAATCCATGAAACACATCAATATTGTGACGCTCAATATCAGTGGACATACCGATTGTTCTCCATAATGATGGAGCAAGTTTGCCCAACAAGCTCTGTGGTAAAACCTCGTTGACATTATTACCATAGAGAAAATCAACCTTTTTAATCTTTGGATTAAATAGGTAGTAGTTATTTTCGGGGAAATAGTGAGAAAGCACCCTAATTGTATCCCTACTGTAGTTGCCGAGTCCTCGAAAATTATGAAATGCCCGCTTAGCATCAAAACCAATATTCATCTGTTTCAAATTAGGGTTATTATTTTCAGTAATCTCAACAACAGATGTGCTTACTTATAGATTAAAATACAATTATTATCAATGCCGATGATATACGCCCATGAATGTCAACAGTCAGAAATGGTGACTTTCTCTTTTCTAATCTCTAACAACTTTTGACGATGCCATAGGGTGTGAATGTAACATTGTTTCTATTGTTTTCTGCCCTTAGCCGTATATTTGGCTCATATTTAGTATCAAACGGAACATGAAAAACATGATACACCGTGACAAGATGTTTTTTGGATACAGGCATCACCCCTATTCTTTTCAGTCTATCTTCGAGGTCTGCATCTTCACCAGTTCCTGGATATACGAATCGTTCATCAAAGCCATTGACAGCAAGGATGTCAGCGCGCCACAAAGAAAAATTACAGCCCCAAAATCCTCTTGTTTTTTCTTTTACAAAAAGTTGACGAATGAATGATGAACGAATCCTGATTGCGTTTTCGAAAGCCGTAGGCTTAGCACAAAACAATGTTTCGATCAATAATGGCAAGATAACACTTTTTTCTAAATATCCATTTTGAATACGCATGATACTTAGCGACTTTGAAATATTTTCTGTCAGCATCACCCGCCTACCACTTATCACCCTATTGGCAGCTCTTTGCTCAAGATGTTCTTGCACAAACAACCGATGGGGAATGCAATCACCATCTATAAAAATAAGGTATTCGGCTTGTGACTTTACGATGGCCTTGTTCAAAATAATATTTTTTTGCCATCCTTTGTCTTCGTGCCACACGTGATGAATGGGAAATGAAAAAGTGTCTTTCAACCGATTTATTTCATCAACTACTTCAGGCTTAGAACCATCATCAGCTATCACCACCTCAAAGTTGGTATATGTCTGTCTGTCTAGCGCTGCGAGAATGTACTTGAGTAAATCAATTTTATTGTAAAATGAAATGATAATACTTACCAGTTCGTTTGGCTGTGTCATAGGTTTGAATGAAATAGGTCGTAATTGAAATATCCTTCTTCAATAATGGTTGCTGACAGGTAAAAATCATCGATTTCAGACGAATCATCAACCATTGATTTAAACAATGGACTTTAGTTTTTTGAAAAATTGTTTCAGTTTATCCAGTTGCGTCAAGTGAACATCTTGCAAGTCTTTTTGAGCTGCTTGTCCACGTAGGAGGTACTTGACCATAAAGGTTTTTGAAGACATTCCCCACTTGATAGTGAAGGATTTATAGCCTTTGTTCTTTTTTACTCTGCCTGTTGACTTACATCCAAAATGATACACCAAGCTGTTACCTTTTCCGATAAATGTCCTTACGCCGATGGTCCAAAGTTTGAATGATAAATCAGGATCGGAATACATGCCCGGGCTATATTCGATACTCATTCCACCCACCAAATCCCAGCAATCGATGTGCATAATACTCGGTGGCCAGGTGCTACCACTCCAATCTGCTCGGTATAGTGTGGTGTACTCCTTGAGAAGTCTGGCCTGGTCAAAGTTTTCGATACCATCACCATAATTGGCTATCACTGCACAATCATTATTGCCACGTGGCTCTATCATAGTGGCTGAAAGCATAAAACTATTGTGACCCAATTCCGATATTTGATTTTGCAATGATTGATCCCAATTGGGCAAGAAATACATGTCATCATTAGCATAGGTTACATATTGGGTTTTGATCAACGACCGACATGCATTCAGTGCATAACAAATACCGATGTTCGACCGAGCATACACATAGTCAATATTCTTTTGACTCTTCACCCACTCTAGCGTGCCGTCTGCTCCTTCATTGACGACCACTATTATCTGATGTTGAAAAAATGAGTTCTTCCTGATACTGTTGATGCATAATTCAAGATACTTAAGATTATTCCATGAGGGGATAAGCATTGAAAATTGAGGATTTTCAATGCATTCAGTGGCGGGATGTATCGATATATTTTGGAGCATTATTTTACCAAGTAGTTACAGGATAGATATTCTAGTCGCAAGATTATCTGCAAGTTAGCATGAACAAATAGACTTTCAAAAAAACAAACACTGGAAATCAGCCGAAAATTAATTTGTCCATCTTCTGAATAATTGACTCGGACTTTATTTCATGGAGGCACTTATAATCACCTCTATAGCACTTTACATCCCCAAATACAGAGCATGGTCTGCAAGCAATATCAGCCGCAATAATATCATCGTGCTTTTGATTCCATCCTAAGAAACCAGCATAATGATGAGTAGCACCCCAAAACGAAACAACTCGAGTACCAGCCAATGAGGCGATATGCATATTTGCAGAATCCATTGTAAAAATCACATCCAGTTGAGCCATCACATTCATCTCATCTTCGAGCGTACCAACACCTATCATTGAAACAGCTTGTGGGTATTGTTGTGTCCATTTGGAGACTTGAATCGTGTCTTGTTGCCCACCAAATATAAAAAGGGTGCAATTTTTTTTATTCGTATAATATTCAATCAATTTCTCAATCTCGGTAAGCGGATAAACTTTACCTTGATGCTTTGCAAACGGTGCTATGCCTATCCACTTCGATGCTTCCGATTTTTTCAATCCCCCAAGTGCTTTTGGCAAATTTAATGTTTCATCGCCTTCGAAAACACTTGTAAAATCCAACTTTACATCAAATCCTAAATCCGAGAAAACTTGACGATATCGTTCAAAGCTAGATTTGAGTGGTTTCAGAACTTTATTGCGTTTTTTTGTCAGTTGCATTTTTTGCAATCGGCCTTTATCTATCGTTGCCACTTTGACTCCAGCGAGTGCAAATCTAACTGACAAAACTGATGTACGTATAACACCGTGTAAATCTGCCACATGAGTAAAGGCGCCCAACTTCAACTCATCATACAGTTTATTTATTCCCACAATGCCTTTATATAGTGCCAAATCCACACCTTTTACGTTTAGGTTTTGAGGAGGATGAACAAATAATGGCACAAAAGCTTTTCGGGTTAGGACTGTAATTTGGGACTGTGGATAACAAGCTGCCAACGAGTAGATTACTGGCAGTGTCATTGCCACATCACCCATAGCACTAAAGCGCATGATGAGAATCCTGGACTCCATTTTACTTTTTGACACCGTAGAGCACAGGGTTTAGATTTGGGTCGTTGTACATTTTCATCTGCTTATAAACCTTCATAACTTTTTCTCCTTGTGCTATCCCTTCGAGTAGCTGCGAAATGGAAAGTGATAGATCCTCTTTTTGTTGGAGTAACACTTTTAGTTTAGCGTCGCATGCAGTGAGATGTTGCTCATCAATGCCCTTTCTATTCACTTCCTGATTCATGTGAAAAATCTTGAGGTGAAGGATGGATAGTCTATCCACAGCCCATGCTGGACTTTCAGTATTGACTGTAGCTGTTGCAAGAGCTTGTACATCTTTGTATAAATCAAAAAAATAACTGTCTATCAATTCTACCAAGTCAGTACGATCTTGATTCGATTTATCAATTCTTCGCTTTAAAAGCAATGCTGCCGATGGGTCAATCTCTGGATCTCTTATAATATCTTCCAAATGCCATTGTACAGCGTCTATCCAATTTTTCAGATAGAGATAATACTCAATGCTTTTAAACTCATACTGATTATTAATCGGTGCATCTACATCATCAACAATGTGATAATCATTCACCGATTTGGAAAAAATACTATTGCATAAATTTACAAAACTCATTCAATTCAAAATTTACATTTTTCTATACCTGTTTCACAAAAGCCTTAAATGGGAAAAACAACTTTGCCAAAAGACCTTTTTTCTTAAATCGTTGAAATTCGCGAAAATTTGACATCAATAAGACAAACAACTTCCACTTCTTATTCAGATGTTTCGCCCCATATACTTGCAAATAAGTAGAATAAAACCTTCTCTCTCTTTCCAAATGGGTCTCAATATTGTCTGCAAAGATAGCTAATCTTATTGAATTAAGGGCGAATTCATCGGCTTTAGACATTGATTTCTTGCCCAAAGTGGCATTCGCTTGATGTTGACGAAACAAAACTAAGGGTTTATCAACATACTTAATTTCGGCAAACTGAACAGCTCTAAACGCCAACCAGTAGTCATAGATAACTGTCGTTGGGAATGGCACACATTGGTCCAACAGCTCCTTTCTTAAAAGCATCGTATGTCCCGAAATAACATTGAAAGGAGCAAAATTGATACAACTGTCAATTGCTCCAAGTTTGCGTTTATCTGATTTTTTAATGCCGATTGGCAAGTCATTTTCATCAATCAATTCATCATCGGAATAGACCATCAGCGACGAGTCGATATTGGCAACCAATTCCGAAATCTTTGATGGCAACCAGATATCATCATGATCGGCTATGGCTATCAAATCTGAGCTGGCAAGTAACAATGCTTTTTGGAAATTGCCGTTATAGCCAAGATTTACCTCATTGCGAACTGGCTTTAGTTGGGGGTTTTCATTCGAATATCGTAGAAGGATATCCCAAGTTTGGTCAGTAGAACAGTCATCCACACATATTATTTCGGAAATGGATGTATAATCTTGATCAAAGATGCTTTGAATTTGCTTTTCTAAAAACCGCGCACCATTATACGTACAAAGCACAATAGACACAGAAGCTCCTGAGTGGGCTATCGTACTTATTTCTGGTGACTTTGCCATTGGAATGCTTATTTAAAATATTTATTCAACACTGGCAATGATTTCAGAGGTAAATCACGCTTGATCATAAATATCACAAACGAAATCATCAGCACAGATTTCAGGGCAATGTTCAACATCGAGCTTTGGAAATGGATGAACAAGCTTAGGATAAACAGCAAGGCAGCTAATCCGGTGTACAGTCCTATCGACTTCAAATCATATTTTATAGGCATGAATTTTTGTCCAAAGAAATAGGATACCAGCATAATCATAAAATAGCACACAAAAGCTGACCATGCCGACCCCATATAACTGTAAGTGGGCACAAGTAGCACATTACCAAATACAATGACGATAGTGCCTAGTATAGAAAACCACGCTCCATAGATGGTTTTGTCGGTCAGTTTGTACCACAGCGAAAGATTGAAATACACGCCTTGGAAAACAAATGACATGAGAATAATGGGTAGTACATCTAGCCCAATCCAAAAATTACGTTTGATAATAAACTTAAACACATCTACATACAACACCATGCCCAAGAAAATAACCAAAGTGGTGATAATGAAATACTTCATAGCATCGGCATAGACTTTGAGGTTGTCCTTGTCCTTGCTCTGAGCGAAAACAAAAGGCTCGTAGGCAAACCGAAAAGCCTGTGTGAACATCATCATCACCATGGAGAGTTTGGACGTTACGCCATAGATACCTAGTTCGGATTTACCTATTTCACCGCCACGCAGATATGGGAAAATGATTTTGTCCAAATTTTGATTGGCTATACCAGCTATCCCCAATATAAGCAAGGGAAGTGAATACTTCAAAATATCATTCATCAGTTTCATCTCCAACCTAAACTCTGCTTCCAAAATGTAGGGCAGCAACATCAAAGTTTGGAAACCAGTAGCCATGAAGTTGGAAACAAACACATATCCAAGACCGTATTCGGGATTGTAAAACCAGCTGATGGTGCTCGGTGCGTGCTTCATCAACCACGGGCAAATCACCAAAAAGAAAATATTCAAAATGAAATTCAAGATGATATACACAAATTTCAAGGTGGCAAATTTGATGGGTCTGCTTTTGAATCGCAGGTGTGCAAAAGGGATGGATGAGAATGCATCCATAGCTACCACTACTCCGAGCATCCAAATAAACTCTGGGACTTTGCCATAGCCCATAGCATTGGCAATAGGCTGTGCAAAAAAGCAACAAAGTAGTGCAAATATCAAGGAAGTTGTCCCCACTGCCATCAGTGAATTGCCATACACTTTGGGTGCTTCTTCTTTGTTTTTATTGGCAAAGCGAAAGTAACCTGTTTCCATGCCGTAGGTTAGCACTACTAGCAACAACGAAGTCCACGCATACAGATTGGTTATTACACCATTGTCTGCTGCCGTAGCCAAGTAAAATGTATATATAGGAGTTAGTAGCCAGTTGATGGATTTTCCCAAAATGCTACTTACTCCATAAATGGCGGTGTCTTTCGCCAAAGATTTCATTTGTTGTGCCATAATTTTCAATCAACTTCGATTAAAACAAAGTGCCTGTCTCTCCGTATTTTACTTTTCCTAAATGCTTATATGCCAGCTCAGTAACTTCACGTCCACGAGGTGTGCGCTTGAGAAATCCTTCCTTGATAAGAAATGGTTCATAGACCTCTTCCAATGTTCCAGCATCTTCGCCGAGTGCAGTGGCAATGGTGGTGAGTCCCACCGGACCACCCTGAAACTTGTCGATGATGGTGGTGAGTATTTTATTGTCCACCTCATCCAGCCCATATCTATCTATGTTCAATGCTTCCAATGCATAACGAGCTATTTCCACATCGATGCTCCCGTTGCCTTTTACCTGAGCAAAATCGCGCACACGTCTGAGCAAGGCGTTGGCTATACGAGGTGTCCCTCTGCTTCGGCTCCCTATCTCTACCGCAGCCTGATGATTGCAGTCCACGTTGAGCAGGCGCGATGAGCGTTTGATAATTTCGGTAATCACCTCTATATCATAATACTCCAAGTGGCAGTTGATACCAAATCGAGCTCTGAGTGGAGCTGTGAGCAATCCACTTCGAGTAGTAGCACCGATAAGGGTAAATGGGTTTAATTCCAGTTGGATAGACCGTGCACTTGGGCCTTTGTCTATCATGATATCAATGCGATAATCCTCCATGGCAGAATATAGATATTCCTCCACGATAGGACTTAGGCGGTGTATTTCATCAATAAACAACACATCATTGGTTTCCAGACTGGTGAGCAGTCCTGCCAAATCACCAGGTTTGTCTAGCACTGGACCCGATGTGATTTTAAATCCTACGTTCAGTTCGTTGGCAATGATGTTGGACAGCGTGGTTTTACCCAGTCCGGGAGGTCCGTGAAGCAGCACATGATCCAGTGATTCGGTACGCATCCGAGCCGCTTGTACAAATATCTTGAGGTTCTCCACGATTTTGTTTTGACCACTAAAATCAGAAAAGGTGAGTGGACGAAGGGCATTTTCAAACTCCTTCTCACCCTTTTGATTATTGCGAATGTCAAATTCTTTTTCTTCCATTTATCTGACCTGTTACTTGTGAGTAAGCATTTTGAATACTTCTTCTATGGTTCTTTCCACTGCTTTTATGGTCAGAATTTTATTTTGGTTATTGACCGCTAAGTCGAAAATATCGGCTCTGATATCCTTGCTTGCACTAATTTTGAAACTAGTAGGAGTTAGCACCTCCAATGCTGTCAATCCATTGAGCTGATTCAGCACAGACTCGTCCATCTTATTTAAAAACTCTACTTCAACCAAGAAGCTATTTTCATCAAATGCATTTATCTTGGACAAATCCGTATAATCGGCCACTATCTCACCTTGATTAATCACCACTACTCGGTTACAAATGGCTTTTATCTCCTGCATGATGTGGGTGCTGAGTAGTACCGTTCTATCTCGGCCTATTTCTCTGATGAGGTTGCGTATTTCTTCCAGCTGATTGGGGTCAAGACCTGTAGTGGGCTCATCGAGAATGAGCACTTTGGGATTGGGGATAAGTGCTTGTGCAAGACCTACACGCTGTTTGTATCCTTTGGAAAGTTGTCCTATTTTTTTATGAAACTCGGGGCGAAGTCCTACTTGGTCAATCAACTCCTCTACCCGCTGGTCTTTAGACTTACCAAGCTGATAGACATCTGCCACAAATAGCAGATACTCTTTGACATACATGTCCAAGTAAAGTGGATTTTGCTCGGGTAGGTAACCCACATAAGACTTGGTGATGAGTGAATGCGCTGATACTTCCTTGCCACAGACTTTAACAGAACCATCGGTATAAGCAAGTGCACCAGCTATGATTTTCATGGTCGTAGTTTTTCCAGCACCATTTGGACCAAGAAAACCCACCACTTCACCTTCACCTATCTGAAGATGGATGTTTTTTAAAACCGTTTGTTCCCCGTATTTTTTAGAAAGATTGGAAATACTGATTGACATGCTGATTCAAAATAATTTATGCAAAAGTACTAAATACTGATGGTAATTCTACTTAACCGCATTAATAATGAACCACAATTTAACCACAATAGGCACAAAAGTTTAATATGGATTAGCTGATTGTGGAGAATAAGCATTTTCCCGTAGGGAATTGATACTAATAGAAATAATGAGAACGTTGGCAGATTCCCCGTAGGGGATAGACTGTTGATTAGCAAACATTAATCCCCTACGGCGAATGTATCAAGATAATTATTTTGGCTATTAAAATACATTTCCTACGGGAAATTTTCTCTTTCACTCGAAGAGATTCGAAAGTAAAACCTAATAAATGCTTGCTATTTTGTTATCAGTCAGCGTTTATTTGCGTTGCTTGCTTATCTTGCGTTCCAATAAAAATTTTAACCACATAGATACAATAGTTTTTCTAATAGAAGGTCCATTTTTCTCTATTGCATAAGTACACATAGCAGATTCCGATAAATCGAAATCTTTAACTAGATTTGCTATGTATCTATGTGAACTATGTGGTTGAAATTCAGCGTTGATTGGTGCTTTTTGCGTCTTTTGCGTTCTAATGAA
>CANIXM010000022.1 GCA_947471245.1 Paludibacteraceae bacterium
CCTGTCTCTTAAAACGTTTTACAAAACAAGGAATTGTTTCCCCAATTTCAACTAAATTTTTCTCTGGGTCATAAAATCGAACAGTTTGTTGGCCCCATAATTCTTCGGTTACTTCATGTAAATAATTCAGTTTGTGTTTTTTCAAATTCTCAATAACTAATTCAAAATCATCAGTTTCAAAACAAATTTCAAGATTCTTGTTTCCCGATTTATCAAAAGTTCTTCCAAGTTTCTTTGCAATTGGATACTCCTCTTTCAGTTTCCACAACGAAAGTCCATTTTTAAAACCTATACAGTTACCAAAATCAAACTCTATTTCTTGTTGAAGGATATTTTGATAAAATGATTTCATTTGTTCAAATTCTTCAGTCATGATTACTGTTGAATGAAATTTAATTTTCATATTTTTTTATCGTTTTACAATTTTATCAAATCTACTATCCAAGCAAACACTCAAATCGGTTGTTACAAACTTTCCATTATAAAATAGGCTGAAAATTGTCGCTGGAGTCGGTGCAGCTTGGGCTTGCTCCATCGTTTCCAGTTTGATAACTTTTAATGGCAATTTCCTTTTTTCTGCCGTTTCTGTCAAGGAAGTGGTAACATGATATTCCGAAAACGGACAACGATTTGAATAATAAATCACCAATCCGTTTTTATCAGCACACTCTCCGCTTTTAACAGAATCATTAAATTTTGGGTAATTTGCTTTGGGATTTATCTTTTTTACAAGTAAACTGAAACCCGAAGACAATTTTTCACATGTCTCAAACCCTTGTTTCAAAAGCCACTTGGTATCACTCATGAAGTGAAACTTACTTGTACCAACAACGGTTACTAATCCGTCCTTACCTTGTGATTTTGCATCTTCAAATGCAAGTCTTAATAATTCTTTGCCATATCCTTGACCTTTGTATTGTCCTGAAACCCAAAAACAGTTTATCAATAAATAATTTGGAGCATCAACAGGAATCCACGCATTTTCAGCAGGTCCGTACTCAATAAACACTTTTGCACGTGCATCAATCCTACGAAAACATATCCGTTATCAAATTCACGTTTCAACCAGTCCTTTTTTAGTTCATAGCTGTCTTTACATTTCTTATCAGAAATTGCACAGCAAATATGTTCCTTTTCAATGTTTGATTTGTCGAGTGTAATTATCTTTTCCATTTTTATTCTTTTATCGTGTCAAAGTTGTAGTAGGATTTTCCAGCATGACGCACAACTATTCACTACGCGAACGTGCAAATCAAATGCAGTAAAAACATTTTAAAGACCTTATAATTTATCGAAATTAAGGAAATTAATGTTTCAGCAACACCTAAGTATTGTATTGAATCTATAGATAGATTCTATACTAAGCTGAATGAACTTGTTTTTAAGATATTCACAAAACCTTTTCATACACAAATCTCAAAAAGTCTCCACCAGCTGGCTGAGGTATTAGTGGGCTACTTGTACCTATTTATCTTCCAATCTTTATCACCACACTTCCTTTTTTATGACCCAAATCCACGTATTGATGAGCCTCTACAAGCTGATCAAATGGATAAACCCGATCTATTACCGGACTAACTGTTCCACCTTGAACAAGAGCGGTCAAAAAAGCCAAATCTTCTACTTTAGATACCACATCTCCTCCTACCAATTTCTTTCCTGTCATCAATGAAATATAATTCATTTTGAGCATCACAGCTGGAGTTCCTACAGCATGTAGAAAAATTCCAGATTTTTTCAATGTACTGATAGACTTGGCTAAGGGAGCCTTACCCACCGCATCAAAAATCACATCATACTCCTCTCCCACTGCCGTAAAATCCTCCTTGGTATAATCTATCACTTTGTCTGCACCAATGGACGATACCATTTCCAAATTCGTAGTACTGCATACGCTTGTCACATGAGCACCAAAATGCTTGGCTAGCTGCACTGCATAGGTCCCCAAACTTCCTGAAGCGCCATAAATAAGCACCTTTTGACCCTTTTGAATATTTGCTTTTCGCAGAAAACACAATGACGAAAGCCCTCCAAAAGGAATGGAGGTAGCTTGCTCAAAACTAATGTTGGCAGGCTTACTGACTATCATACCACTCTCTGGTAAACATGTGTACTCGGCATTCCCTCCAAATCTGTCATGCCCAGTAGTTGCGAGCACTTCATCACCCACTTTGAACTTAGTCACGGTTTCACCCACAGCTTCCACCACACCAGCTATTTCCATGCCCAAAATGGATTTCCGAGGTCTAGTCAATCCCAACGCCAAACGAGCAGGAATCCAAAACGAAACAGGCACATTGAAACCTCTCACCCTACAGTCAGCTACTGTAACCGAAGTAGTTTTGATTTTTATCAACACTTCATTGGCCTTTGGCGATGGCTTAGGCACTTCCATAATCTTTAGAACCTCTGGAGGTCCATATTTAGTACATACTGCTGCTTTCATAAAATTTAAAATTAAGCCTCCCCAAGCCTCCGCTCCCGTTCATGACGGGATAAACTGCTGAGGGGATGTGAAGATGGATTTGTATAATTATTGGCTACGCCAATTTTCAATTCCCTTGTGTGTCCTAAATTTTTATTAGCTCATGGGTGATTTGTTATTAGCTCTACTTAGCTAAAATCGATTTTAAGAATTCCCATCCGACCCCAGTCGGGGTCGTACATACCTCATTATTGTTTGTGTGCTAAAAATATCTGAACCCGATGGATTCAATTTTTTATTTCTTCCCCTCAGCAAACAAATCAATCATTTTTTGGTTAAACCGTTTGCTTTCCTCAAAGTTGGGCAAGTGAGCTGATTGGTCAAAGATAATCAATTCTTTGTGTGGCGCCGATATCTGATGGAAGTATTCATACACCAATTCAGATGGGCAGTTGTAATCGTATTTACCCTGTACATAATACACAGGTAGCTTGAAATTTGTACGATTTTTCAGAAAATTCACTTGCATAATTTCAGGCCACAGTTTCTTGATTGACAGCACGCTACCAATTCCAAATTTGGCAAAATCCACCAGTGAATACTCAGTGGCATGGAGATATGTTTTGGTGACTTGGCGGTAGTTGTGCTGATTGTAAAACACACCTCCGAACCTGGTAAGCCACTTGCGCTCGGTCATTAGTTGGCTGTACCAATTTTTATTGTTTTCTACGGTCAGATAGAACGGTGAATCTATTTGCTTCAATTCGGTTATCGCCTTTCTATTCCCAGTCTCCATGGCTTTCCCTAGCACAAATTGGTAAGACAAAGCTTCTCCCTTTTGTGGATTGACTACTTGCCCTATACCCACATAAGCTGAATAAAGAGCCGGATAGCGGGTGATTAATTCTGTCCCTACAATCGTTCCCCATGAATGACCGATGACAATTAGTTTTTCTTTTTTGAATCGATGTAGCAGGTAGTTAGTCAACTCATGGCCATCATTCACGTATTGATCCATAGTGTATGAACCATCCAAGCTCAACGAGTGCAGGGATTTTCCACCACCACGTTGCTCCCAATACACCACCGTAAAATGCTTTTCTAACTCTTCATTGTATTTCCTCACAAATGGCATCTCTGAAACACCAGGTCCGCCATGCAGGTATAAAATAACGGGGTTATTCGTATCGTTACTTCTTATCAATAGGCATTGCTTCACACCACCAAACACAACAAACTCCAAAGAAGCCATAGCTCGCTTTGGAGTGTCGGAACTCTTGATGATAGGCGTGTACGAACAGCTAAATAATCCCATACAGAAAATGCTTAGGTAAAATAATCTCATGTGACATAAGTAGTAGGACAAAAATAATATCGTATTTTGATTGTTATTGATAGAATGTATTTCAATTGCCGTCCCATCAATTACCGTCCCATTTATGGGGCGGAATAAATATTCAAGAATCAAAGGGCTTTAGCCAAATTTTATTCAGGGTTTGGCTAAAGCCAATATCTTATTCTACCTATCTATCCAGCCCATAAATGGGCTGGCAATTGATACATAAAATGCGACATTATTTAGTTTTACTTACTTATCTTTTACCCACTTTGGAATAAATAAATCCTCCAACATAAGGAATCAACCCGCTTATTGCCCAAAGTAAAAGCGAATGCTTGAATTTACTAGCAAAATCATGATGAATGACCACATGCACCACCAAAGACATACAAACGACGATTGTGAATATCACAACCGCAATGGTATTAGCGTATTTCCAAATGTCTTTCGGTTTATTAATCCAAAACTGAAGATACATCAATGCCACGCACAGGACGGTAAAGATACTGATTCGATAAATAAACTCGCTGATGTACTGATGTGAAATCAAAAACACATAGATAAACCCCACACTCACCAATCCGATTAATGTGAGAATGTCTTTTTGTTTTAATGGTGAAAAATGTTTCATAAATTTATTTTAGATTACGATGCTGTCGTGCATGGACTGCATGGACTGCATGGACTGCATGGTGGCTCGTTGTTTAACTGATGGTTGTGCGAAAACACAGATTGGTAGTATTGCCAGAATGAATAGTTTTGTCTTCATGGTTATTTGTGTTTGATTTATGTTAGAAATAATCACTTGATCATAAGCTTAGTAACCATTTCCCTCTCTTTAGTTATGATTCTTAATAGGTAAATGCCTTGATGTAAATCTAAACTTGAAAGTGAAACAGAAATACCGTTAGGTTCAACTCGAGGTACCATTTTAGCAATTTCAATGCCATTCACACCTGTAATACTTAGTAACACATCGGTTGAAAATTGTCCTTGTATGGTAATAACATCATGCGTAAAAGCAGGATTTGGTGAAACCTTAGTTGAGTGGACTTCTACCTGATTGACATCGGATGGTTCACAAGTCATACACTTTGAAACTTGAGTAAGATCAATGCCTTTTTTACCATTACCATCACCACTGTCTGCACTACATAGCCCAGGAATAACGATAGAAATAGAGCCCGTCAATGGTGTTTCGATGGTAGAACCCATTTTTGGACCTGAATCATATTTTAGTTGACTCAAATCGGTGCACAACTCAGTTTGAACTTGAGAGGAAAATGTTAGCTTTACTGGTGCATAGGAAGCCCATCCATCATCAGAATATAATACTTTATAGTCTGATTGTCTGTCAGCATTTAATCCTGATATTTGGACATATTTTCCATTCATTGAAACACATATGGAAATATTATCACAGTAGCTGACACTAAGAGTGCAACCTGTATCATTGGGACAAATATATTCGCTTGGCTTTATCTTAATGTAACAATCTCCATATCGTGGAGGATTGGCACTGCAACTCCAAAGATTTAGAAACACAAATCCTGGTTTTGAATTAGATGCTGCACCACCTACATATTGTTCAAAAGTAGGATTCCAATATTCTCCTTTAGGAATAATAGTAGGTGTAGTATAAGTTGTTTGCCCTGGCACATTTGATAAAGGGATTTCGCTCCAGTTTTCCCAACTATCATCCAATACAAACGCAAACCAAATTTGACAATAATCACGAGGAAGACCTGTAAATGTAGCTTTGGCTTCTTTTTCATTCCACCCAAATGTCTGTGGTGGAATATCTGCACAGTAATATGGATGTATAGGTTTTGAAAAAACAGAGGTCAATATAAACAGCTGTGTAAAAGTTATTGAAATAAAAAATGATTTCTTCATAAGTCAAATATTTAATCATTAGGTTTATAGGTTCATTGAGTTTATTAGTTCATCGGTTCATAAGGTTCATGGAGTTCATAGAGTTAATCGGTTTATAAGGTTCATCGGTTCATAGAGTTCATAGAGTTCATCTGATTCTCTTATTAACCCTATAAACTAATCACTTTATAAACCCAATGAACTTAGTAAGCTACTTTCTGGCTCTTGCCTCCTATGGTGACGATATACACCCCGCTCTGAGGTAGCGATACCGACAGCTCATCGGAGGTGATTACACCTATATACACCACCATGCCAGACATGGCGGTGATGCTCACTGTCTCACCTGCAGGAGCGTTCTTGATATGTAGCTGACCGTCAACTAGATAAAACTTAGATGCAAAACTAACATCATCACATTCGGTAGCTATATCACCATATTCTACTATATTCAAGAAGTCTTTCCATTGATCGGCACTTTGATAAGCTGTTTTGGAGCCTTTGGGGACGTAGAGAATACAGGTGGTTTTATTTATGCCTTCAAATACATTACCATCATATGATACATACACAGGTATTGTTGCTTCTGATTTTATAGATGTGAAACCTGAGCAGTCATGAAAAGCCGAATCTCCAATACTTGTGACCGAAGTCGGTATTGTTAGACTTCTAGTTAAGCTAGAGCAACCAGAAAAAGCACTCGATTCAATACTTGTCACCGAATTAGGTATGATAAGTGAACCAGTAAGACTAGCGCAATATTGAAAAACACGATATCCAATATACTTCACAGCATTAGGTATGGTAAGTGAACCAGAAAGACCACTGCAATACGCAAAAGCTTCACCTCCAATACTTGTTACAGAATTAGGGATGGTAAGAGAACCAGTAAAACCAGAGCAGTATTGAAAAGCACCATATCCAATATATGTAACAGAATTAGGGATGATAAGAGAATCAGTAATACTTTTGCACCCCCCAAAAGCATGATCAGTAATACGAATTACCGAATTTGGGATTATGATAGAGCCTTTTTTACCTGCAGGACACTGGATTAAGAATGTTTTGTCTTTATTATATAATATGTCATTTTCTGCAGTATAGTATTGGTTGTTTGGATCCACTGATAAATTTGAAAGACTATCACAATAACTAAACGCACCACTCCCAATACTAGTCACCGAATTCGGTATTGTTAGACTGCCAGTAAAACCTGAGCAATAACTAAAAGCATCACTTCCAATACTCGTCACAGAATTAGGGATGGTAAGTGAACCAGTAAAACCAGAGCACTGAGAGAAAGCATCCCATCCAATAGTAGTTACAGAATTAGGTATGGTAAGGGAACCAGTAAAACCAGAACAATTTCCAAAAGCCTGATTTCCAATACTCGTCACCGAATTAGATATGGTAAGTGAACCAGTAAGACTAGAGCAATTCAAAAAAGCATCATCTCCAATATATGTCACCGAATTAGGTATCGTAAGGGAACCAGTAAGACTAGAGCAATCAAAAAAAGCACTATTTCCAATACTTGTCACCGAATTAGGGATGGTAAGGGAACCATTAAGACCCCTGCAATCAATAAACGCATGACTTTCAATATTCGTCACCGAATTAGGGATGGTAAGGGAACCAGTAAGACCCCTGCAACCCCAAAACGCACCTTCTCCAATAGTTGTCACTGAATTAGGTATGGTAAGTGAACCAGTAAAGCCCCTGCAAGAAAAAAAAGCATATTTGCCAATACTTGTCACCGAATTAGGGATAGTGATTGTACCTGTAAAATTAGAGCTACTAAACGCCCAATCTCCAATACTCGTGACAGAATTGGGGATGGTCAGTGAACAGGTAAGTCCATAGCAATAGTAAAAAGAATACCTACCAATACTTGTAATGCTTGTTGGCATTATAATAGATGTAAGATTAATAGCAGATATCGATTTAATAGTATCACTAAACGCCCCAGCAGGAATCTGATTGGCCAGATTGTTTTGATAACCTACGATGGTGACTGAGCCCATAACTATGGTTTTGAGTGCGGGCATACTGTCACGCATAATTTTAAAATCCCGTGCATCGATGGTACCCATGAGGGTGAGGTCGGTTACAGTGCTTTTCTCAGAAGCACTAAGTAGTGATGACAGTGCACCTGCGGTGCAGTTTACGGTTTTTGCCATACAGATGGTGCTTAGTGTTAAGCACAGAAAAAAGATAGTTTGTTTTTTCATAGGGTTTGATAATTAATCGGTTAAAAAAAATTCTCTGAAAGGTGGAAGCACTAAACAAATACCATTCCACATCTCAGAGAATACCAAATTACATCATATCATATCTTTACAATTTAATGATCTTTTCAATTTTGAGTATATTTCCTATCCTATCTGTTATCTGAATAAAATACATGCCAGCAGGGTAAGTACTTAGGTCAATCATAGAAGTCTTTTGATTAATGGCTGTTGTACTCAGTACTACAGAAGCAGTATTGGATATATTCAAGAAATAAGTATCTTCATGAGAAAACTCTTCACACTCTACAGTGAGATAGTCTCTGGTAGGAACTGGGAAAATTCGAATGGATGTAGGCTGACTCACCGACTCTACTTCCGTATATATACCATTGCTGTAAATTGATGTAATTTCAGGAGCTGAAAGTGCCCTGTTGTAAAGTACCACCTCATCTATTTTTCCTTTAATAAAGGCCGCATTACCATGATAACTTGGCCATGCTCCAAAAACAAGGTCACTTACATAGTTGCCAAACATGGGTGAAGTCATAGGATTGGTCTTAATCAGGTTACCGTCTTTATAAATTTTCATTGAAGTGCTATCTGCTGACACAAACACATGATGCCATTGACCTGTACCTAGTTGCTGTGATGTGTTATAAGTATTCCAGCAAGACGAGCCATGCATATTGCTTACCAATCCACCATCTGCCAACTGCTCCAAATTAAAAGCAAAATTGGAACAATCTGGAGCATCCTTTCCGATATAAACCTGATGATCTGTACCAGCATCATTTAATATCCAGCAGCCGTATGAAAACTGGTTTGTTTTAGAAAAATCAAAATCCGCATGGTAGGGAATGGTGATAAAATCATTGCCTGCAAAACGGTAAGCACTATTGGCTTGACCTGAAGCATCTGACGTAAGCGAAGCATTAGTAACCGTTCCATTGTGACCATGACCACTTGCATCGTTGGCATTACCATTGAATGGCCAGTACCCAATAAGCCCATTAGTTGGTATTGCTGGAGTTTTAGGTTTTGTTTCATAATAAATGGTTGTCACCTCAGAACCAGTTAATGCTCTGTTATAAAGCACCACTTCATCTATTTTTCCTTTAATAAAGGCGGCATTACCATGATAACTAGGCCATGCCCCAAAAACAAGGTCACTTACATAGTTGCCAAACATGGGTGAAGTCATAGGATTAGTCTGAATAAGTTGACCGTCTTTATATATTCTAATGTTAAGACTGTCAGCAGCTACTAACACGTGATGCCATTGACCAGCACCTAGTTGTTGTGCTGTGTTATAAGTATTCCAGCAAGACGAACCATGCATATTGGTAGTTAAAACACCATCTGCCAACTGCTCCAAATTAAACGCAAAATTGGAACAATTTGGAGCATCTTTGCCAATATATACTTGATGATCTGTACCCGAATCATTCAATATCCAACAGCCGTATGAAAACTGTTTTGTTTTAGAAAAATCAAAATCTGCATGATAAGGAATGGTGATAAAATCATTACCTGCAAATCGGTAAGCACTATTGGCTTGACCTGAAACATCCGAAGTAAGCGTAGCTTTGGTTACGATTCCATTGTGACCATGACCACTTGCATCGTTGGCATTACCACTAAATGGCCAATATCCGATTAACCCACTGGTAGGAACAGCAGCATTACTAATAAATGAAATACAAGCAAAAAATAAACCTAGACTAATTTTTCTCATGAAAAATAAATTTTAAATGTATTAACTATGTAAAGTATAAATATGCAAAAACAAAGCGCAAAAGTAGGCATTATTTTTTAATTATCTTTTTATTAATAACCAGACTGTTTTCATTATCAAATAATTGAATGAAGTAGACACCAGGAGGATAAGTACTCATGTCTATATCAAAGCTTTGCTGAATTATCTCAGTAGTCCATAACACAACAGATGAAATAGTGGATAATCTTAACTGATATTTGTTCATTCTTGAAAATTCGTTGAGCACTACTCTCAGATGGTTTTCAATTGGATTGGGGAAAAAGTTGATAGATACTGTCTCAATTGTCGGAACCGTTGATGCTGATGAGTTGAGTTTATAAACCTCACTTCTAAAATTCAAAACACTATATTTTAAAGCATTAGGGACCTTTATTTCAAATAAAAATGGACAAAGGCAATCTGATAGCTTACCTTTCTCATAAGTCCATACAGCGATAGAATCATTACTTCTATAAATGGTTGCCAAATGTGTTGCACCACAAGATACTATTACAGTTCCATAGATTCTGAGAGTGTCTCCCAAATACTCATAAAGGGTTTCAGTTGAATCGATATTTTGAACTTTGCTCTTTTGAGGTGTTGTAAGTTCCTGTCTCAAACATTTACTTGTAAGGTAGGAAATGGTATCTTGACCATAAGCAACTGTCGTTAAAATCACCAGAAATAACACTATTTTAATTCTATTTTTCATCGCTACACTTTTAATAACGAAAAATTTGGAGAGGAAATAATCCACTCCAAACCTTCGTATAAATAAACAATATTATAATTTTACTATCTTCTTAAAGTCAACATTATTTCCTTGATTATCAAATACTTCAATCAAATAAACTCCTTGTGGAATCGTAGTCATATCAATCTCAAAAGACGACTGATTGATGACTGCTGACCACAAAATCATGGATGTAGATGAAACCAATCTCACTTGGTAGTTTTCTATCTTCGCATAATCCAGACACTCTACCTTTACATGATCCTTAGTCGGATTAGGATATACATTGATGGTAACTGTTCCTACTGGTGTGGTAGCTTTTATCGTTAATGATTCAAGTGACGAAGTTGTAGATGGGCAACAATCTGTGGCATATTGATATTTGATGTATCTGTTGATGATACTGTCACATCCACACTTGGATTTAACTGTGTCTGTTCCCACGAAATATAATTTGGGTGAAATGACTTGAAACTTAGCATCACATATCTTAAACACTGCGGTGTCTTGTACTGTTAGCGGTTTATTACATACGCCATGTTCATACAAAGCCGTTACTTCAGAAGGTGTAATGGCCCTGTTGTACAACACCACATCATCAATTTTTCCACTCACAAATCTTTCATTGCCGTGATAACTTGACCATGCCCCAAACACAATATCACTCACATAATCTCCCCACATCGGAGTGATCATTTGATTCTTATTTATAAACTTTCCATCAATATAAATGGACAATGACAGACTATCCACTGACACTAACACATGATGCCATTGATTTACGCCCAATGATTTATTAGAAGTATAGGTATTCCAGCACGATGAGCCATGCATTCCTGTAGTAAAAATGCATGTTGACTCTTGCTGAATATTAAAGGAGATATTCTGGCATCCAGGGGCATCTTTGCCCATATAAACCTGATTACCAGATGTATTGTTATAAATCCAGCAACCATAAGAATATTGCTTGCATTTCGAGAAATCAAAATCCTTGTGATAAGGTACGGTAACAGTACCATTGCCACTGAAACTATAGGCACTGTTGACCTTATTGTCCTTATCAGTGGTCAATTTAGCATTGGCTACAATTCCATTATGACCACGACCACTTT
This sequence comes from Paludibacteraceae bacterium, assembly GCA_947471245.1. Taxonomy (GTDB): domain Bacteria; phylum Bacteroidota; class Bacteroidia; order Bacteroidales; family Paludibacteraceae; genus Paludibacter. The sequence goes on from CANIXM010000022.1 coordinate 11,472, forward strand.
CATCGTTAGCATTACCATTAAATGGCCAGTAGCCGATAAGGCCTGAAGTTGGTATTTGGGCAATTTGAGGTTTTGTGTCATTATAAATGGTTGATACTTCAGAAGCAGATATAGCTCTATTATAAAGCACCACTTCATCAATTTTTCCACTCACAAATCTTTCATTGCCGTGATAACTTGGCCATGCCCCAAACACAATATCGCTCACATAATCTCCCCACATCGGAATGATCATTTGATTCTTATTAATAAACTTTCCATCAATATAAATGGACAATGACAGACTATCCACTGACACTAACACATGATGCCATTGATTTACGCCCAATGATTTATTCGAAGTGTATGTATTCCAGCACGAAGAGCCATGCATACCTGTAGTAAAAATGCCTGTTGACTCTTGTTGAATATTAAAAGAGATATTCTGGCATCCAGGGGCATCTTTGCCCATATAAACCTGATTACCTGATGTATTGTTATAAATCCAGCAACCATAAGAATATTGCTTAATTTTCGAAAAATCAAAATCCTTGTGATTAGGTATAGTGATGGTACTATTGCCACTGAAACTATAGGCACTATTTGCTTTATTGTCCTTATCAGTGGTCAATGTAGCATTGGCTACAATTCCATTGTGTCCATGACCGCTGGCATCATTGGCATTACCGCTAAATGGCCAATAGCCAATCAATCCACTGTTAGGGATAGTCCCAAAAGTTAACATAACA
>CANIXM010000023.1 GCA_947471245.1 Paludibacteraceae bacterium
GCACCTTTTCGGCTCGTTTCTTAGCCTTATTTGCTGCTCTTCCGCACCTATGGGAACAATATTTTGTTACTGTGGTACGGGCTGTAAATTCCGTTCCGCAATGCTGACAAATACGCTGCACCTGTATATTACTGCTCATTGTATCTTTTTTCGTTTTCTAATACCTTTAAAAATGTTCCATTCTGTTTGAAAGTGTATTATCCTGTAAACTATGTAAACCTAATGGGGTACAAAATCACTTAAAAAAATAGCCACTTTTCAAAACGGTACAACAAAGGTACAAATTTGTACCGAATAAACGTATAACATCACAAAATAAATAATAACTTTGCAACAATAAAAAAGCCCTTATTTCAGGGCTTTAAATGGGTTTTATACTTGTTTTGTGTTTGGTTGTTTTGTGGTGGTTACTTCCCGATACAGAATTTTCCAAATATATTTGCAAGTATTTCATCGTTAGATACTTGTCCTGTAATGGTGCCTAACGCATACAGACATTCGCGAATGTCTTGTGACAAGAAGTCGCTAGTAATACCAGCTTCCAATCCATCATACACCCTACAGATGGCTGAATGTGCCTGTTGTAGTGCTTCGTAGTGACGCACATTGCTTACCACCACATCACCTGGCTCAATAGCTGGCAGTTGTGCAGCGTTTATCAGCGATTGTTCAAGTTTTTCGGAGTTTGTTTTGTTTTTTGCTGAGATAAATATTCTGTCGCCTTCGTATTGGCTAAAAATTTGTTTAATCACAGCCAGTTCCTCGTTGTTGATTAGATCTATCTTGTTGAATACAAGGATAATTTTCTTTCCAATGGCGCGTTTCTCTATCTTCTCGGTTAGCCATTCGATGTGCTCTGTGAGCTGTGTGCAGTCCACTAACCACAATACGATTGAAGCTTGTTCTATTTGTTTGTAGGTTCGTTCTATACCTAGGTTTTCGATGGTGTCAGTGGTGTTTCTTATTCCAGCTGTGTCAATAAATCTAAAATTGATACCTCTGATGCTGATGTTGTCTTCTATCACATCTCTAGTGGTGCCATGAATGTCTGACACAATGGCTTTTTCCTCATTGAGTAACAGATTGAGCAATGTAGATTTTCCCACATTGGTTTCACCGACTAGTGCCACTGGTATGCCGTTTTTAAGTGCATTACCCACGCTGAATGAGTCGGAGAGTTTGGCAATGTGTTGTTCTATTTCGTTAGTGAGATTTTTCAGTTGTGCTCTGTCTGCAAATTCTACGTCTTCTTCGTTAAAATCAAGTTCAAGTTCTATCAAAGACACAAAGTCGATAAGGTGAGTGCGTAGTTGAATCAATTCATTGGAGAATCCACCACGCATTTGTGAAACAGACATGCGGTGAGCAGATGCAGAGGTAGATGCAATTAGGTCAGCCACTGCCTCAGCTTGCGATAGATCCATTTTGCCATTTAGAAATGCTCGTTGAGTGAATTCGCCGGGCTTGGCCAGTTGGCACCCAGCGTCGATTAGCAGTTGTAGGATCTGCTGTTGGATAAAGATGGAGCCATGGCACGCGATTTCTACTGTGTCTTCACCCGTAAACGAATGCGGAGCATGAAATACAGTCACCAATACATCATCTATGATTTCGTCCTTTTTATTGACAATACTGCCATATTGTACCGTGTTGGCTGATTGGTTCAATATGTTTTTGGATTTGCTCTTTGGCTGAAAAATGGCTTCGGTTATAGAAAGTGCATCTTGTCCAGATACACGGATTACTGCTATTCCTCCTACGCCTGGAGCGGTCGAAATGGCTGTTATGGTTGAGTGGTTCATTTTTGGTCTAGTGTCTTAATGGTGACTTTGTACGATAATATTGTGTGATTAGATTCTATCCAATACTATGCGTGTCAACTGCTCAATGTATGGTTTGTAATTGGTGTTGGCTGCTTCCACACGTCGGTTGGCTATAATGCAGCACACCGTCATCGCTTTGTGTCCCATGAGTTTAGATAAACCAGCGATGGCCGAACTCTCCATCTCGTAGTTGGTGATTTTTTCATCACCATATCTGAAACTTTCTATCTTGTCATTCAGTTGCATATCTGCCAAATCCAACCTCAAGACCCTTCCCTGCGGGCCATAAAATCCGTTGGCCGATATGGTTATTCCTTTTAGCATCTCATTTTGTCCAATACGTTCTACCAGTTCATCGTCTGCACTGACCACATAAGGAGCAGCTAGTTGGGGGTTCCAGTTTAAGTGCTGTTTCATGGCTGATTCAAATTCAAGGTCGCTCACTGAGTCACGACCTGCATAAAAATTCAACATACCGTCAAAACCAATTGATTTTTCGGAAATCAAGAAACTTCCCAAGGGGATGTCGGGCTGCATGCCTCCAGATGTGCCAATGCGTACAATGGTTAGTTGTTTTTTCTCCTCCTTTTCTGTTCTATTAACGAGGTCTATGTTACAAAGCGCATCCAATTCATTCATTACAATGTCGATGTTGTCAGTACCAATACCTGTAGAAATGACTGATATTCTTTTGCCTTTGTAAAGACCGGTAATGGTTTTAAACTCTCGGTTGGCTACTTCTACTTCTATCGAGTCAAAATTGGCAGCCACCAAAGCCACTCTGTCTGGGTCGCCAACAAGTATCACTCTATCTGCCAGTTGATTAGGCTGAAGATGAAGATGGAAAATGCTACCATCGCTATTGATGATCAGCTCAGAGGGTGGGAAGTGTTTCATAATTAATCGTTTAATTGGTCAATGCATTTTTTCACAAAAGGAAACCTGTCATAATCTCGGTGCACTTGGTCGCCATTCCAAAATATCAGGTCGATGTCCATAGTCACCAATCCGCTTTGTTTGCTTTCAGGTGTACGACCCAGCTTTCTCTCTATTTCTTTGAAGCTAATGATGGTATTCTCGTAATCCAAGGTGCTGATTATTCGAATGGCTTTGTTGTGAAATGGTGATTTGTATTTGTCCCCTACAGGTTTAGAGCTAAGACAGCTACTCATTTTTTCTACGGTAAAGATGTCAGATAGATGTTGGATTGCTAAACTAATATTGCTTTCAGCGTCCAAGTTACTTCCTATCATTACCAGTGCTGTGTTCTTCATTTTTACGCTTTATTCTTACAAAGTAAGCAAAAAAAACACGTAGAATGAAATTTTTGAATGTATATAAATGACAAAGCCGAAGATTTCTCTCCGGCTTTGTGTGCATTTATATAAGAATTCGATCTTATTTGTTGTTTAACTTCTTTTCTCCACGTTTAGTAACGATAGTCTTTCAATTGTTCTTGAAGGCGTTTGCGTGCAAGAAAAATGCGACTTTTTACTGTACCGATTGGTAGGTTCATCGTTTGGGCTATCTCCTCGTATTTGAAACCTTGAATGTGCATGGTGAATGGAATCCGATATTCATCTGCAAATGCTGCAATGCTGTTGGTGATTTCGCCGATAGCGTAAGAGCCTTCTGGGCTATCAAAACCTGAGTTTTGTGGTAGGTTCAAGTGATGTAAGTCCTCTGTTTTATCTACCACTGTTTGATTGCGCACTATTTTTCGGTAGTTGTTTATGAAAATGTTTTTCATGATGGTCAATACCCATCCTTTGAAATTGACATTGTCCACAAATTTTTCTTGATTGTCTAAGACTTTTAAAGTAGTATCTTGTAGTAAATCTTCTGCATCATCGCGATTCAATGTTAATGAATATGCAAAATTTCTCATGTTGCTTTGTAGGGCAACTAACTCGTTTTCGAAGTGTACGTTTTTCATGTTGCTGATGTTTTTGTGTGAATAAACTATAAGGCAATGCCCTTATTGATTTTTCATCTAAAACTAGAATCAGAAATTGAAACCTGTAAACATTGTCAGTTGTCGATACTGAAGAATGAGAAGCGAAGTTTTATCTCAAATGTGTCGTAGAATGATGATGCAAATATAGTGTATAAAATCTGAATTAGTTCTTCATGAAAATTCAGTTAAGGCTACACTTACATAATTATAGCGATAATTCAGGTTGTTGGTAGACTGAAATTTATTGAATAATGTGAGTTAATATCTAGTGTGTCAATATGTTATATTTTGTGTGTTTGCTTTTGAAGACGGAAGGTATTCAATTAATCTATTGGTGTATAGATAAATTCAATTTGTATATTTTTTGCATGCTATAAAAATGGTAGTTTATATGTGATTCTCGGCACAATACGAAGATCTTACAAGTGGTGCACTCTCTACAATCCTGAATCCTTTTTTTAAGCCGATTTGTTTGTATTCTTCAAATTTGGACGGGTGAATGTACTCCGTGACGGCGATATTTTTACGTGACGGTTGCATATATTGTCCTATCGTAAGAATACTACATCCGCACTCCAACGCATCATCCATCAAAGCCAGTACTTCATCTTCGGTTTCGCCAAGCCCCAGCATGATGCCTGTTTTTGTAACGATTCCTTTCGCAGCCACATATTCCAAAACACTTAGACTGGTGTTGTATTTAGCTTTGGTACGAATGAGTGGAGTGAGCCGACGTACAGTTTCCAAATTGTGTGAGATGATATTAGGTTTTTCGTTGATTATAAAATCAATAAGTGAAGTGTTACCTTCAAAATCTGGAATAAGAACTTCTAGTGTTGTAGCAGGATTGACAGTTTTGATGGTTCGGATGGTTTCTGCCCAGTGCGTAGCCCCATGGTCGTCCAGATCGTCTCTATCTACTGATGTCACCACCGCATGTTTTAATCCCATGATGCGTATGGATTCAGCTACTTTTGCTGGTTCGTTACTATCGAGTGGTAGCGGCACACCTGTAAGCGTATTACAGAATCGGCATGAGCGTGTGCAGATTTCACCAGCTATCATAAAGGTAGCTGTGCCTTTGTTCCAGCATTCGCTGATATTGGGACATTTGCCACTGGTGCAAATGGTATGAAGACCGTTTTGTTTGACCAGACCATGTACTTTGGTGTAGTTCGGATTGCTATGCAATTGAGTTTTGAGCCACTCAGGTTTTTTGATGTAAGACATGAAATAAGTTGATAATTATGAGTTTCTTGTGCTTTTATTTCTCCACCACATTCTCAAAATCTTTCCATAAATTAGCATTATTATACGCTTCTTTTGAGCCTGATGGCAGGTGTAATTTACAAGTTTTCTTGACGCTTCGCGGAATAATACTTGATTTGATGGACACACATGGAGGAATGCTGTTCTGAACTGTTATGTTTTTGAGTCCCACACACCCCGAAAATGCTTCATTGCCTATCGTTTTTAGTGATTTGGACAATGTCAATCCTGTTAGTTTTATACATTCCGAAAACGCATTGTCTCCGATAATTTGAACCGAATCGGCAATTGTCAATTCACCTGTTTTTGCTTTAGGACATTCCAGTAGTGTAGTCATTTCTTTGTTGTACAAAACGCCATTTTGACTTGCAAAGTTCGAATTGTCTTTGTCAACATTGATTTCATTCAATAGAACACATGATTTGAAAACATTGGTTCCAATGTTATTTACCGTATAGGGGATGGTAATACTGGTGAGTCCCACGCAACTAGCAAATGCATTATTCATAATGGCAATAATGGTCGTAGGGATGCTGTATGTGCCCATTTTAGCTTTCGGAAAATCAATCAGTGCAGTGATAGATTTGTTGAACAGCACCCCATCTTGTGCTGCAAATTTTGGATTGTCTGGATGTACAGTGTAATGTGTCAATTTGCTACAGCCTTCGAATGCTCCGTTTTTTATAGCCATCATCGTACTCGGAATGGACAGTGAGCTTAACTCTTTACATCCAGAAAATGCATTTTTTTCAAAAGTGATTACTTTTTCTGGAATGGTGTACGACCCTGTTTTGGCTGCTGGATAAAGGATGATGTTGGATTGATTTTTATTGAATAATACGCCGTCAAGAGAAGAAAAGTTGTTGTTTTTTGGATCCACAATGATAGACAGCAGCTGGTTGCAATTAATGAAAGCGTTGGATCGAATCAAATTGATGTTTGGGGTAATGGTGATGGTGCTTAGTGAGCTGCCACTGAACGCATTATTTCCAATCGATGTGGCAGATGCTGGCAGTATGATGTTTTTTAAATTGCTTTTGCCAGTTATGCCATTGTCAAATGCAAATTGAGGTATCTCATTGACTGGATAGGATGCATCAGAGGCAAATGTACCACCTTCGCCATTGTATGCTTTTATGCTGATGCCACTCAGGTTGATTTCACCAAGTTTGGGCATTGAGTCGCGTAAACACCTAAAATCCCGTGCATCCATTGTTCCGGTGATGGTGAGCTTAGCTAAGGTGTTCATTTCTTCATCTGACAAGGTGGAAGCAAGAGTACCTGCTACGATATTGATTATTCTTCCATCGGCCACGTTAATAAAGTCTTTCCACAGGCTTGCTGATTTGTAGGCCTCCACAGCTCCAGATGCAACATATAATTTACAGTTGGTTTTGTTGATTCCAGTGAAAATATTATCAGTAAGTCCAAAATGAATGGGGGTGCTAGGGTATGCGTAAATAGTAGTCAATGCTCTACATTTAGAGAATGCTTGCATGCCAATAAACTTGACAGAACTAGGTATGCTGATGCTGTTCAGCGACTTACAACCTAGAAATGCACAATGGCCGATTCGGGTTACCGAATTAGGTATGGTCACTTTAGACAAATTTGCTGCAAGAAAAAATGCAAAGTCACTAATCTCGGTTACACCGCGCGGGATGATTAGCTCATAGTTTTTTGCTGTAGGGTAGGTGATTAATACGGTTTTAGCTTTGTTGTACAAGATGCCGTCTATGGATGTGTAATGACTGTTGTTTTGATCAACAGTGATTTGGGTCAAATGATTACAATTGGTGAAAGCCTGTTCTTCGATGTTTTCTACTAAGGATGAAATATGGATGCTGTCGATGCTGTGACATCCGTAAAAAGCTTGGAACTTGATGGTTTTCAATTCACTGCCTAAATGCAGTTCATTCAAATTGACACAGTCTGAAAATGCTTTATTGCCAATGGTGGTTGTGTGATTGGGCAGGGTGATCTTGGTAATATTTACACAGCGTTTGAAAGCATTGTCACCAATCTTTGAGAGTGAATGGGGTAGGAAGATGTTGTTTAGTTTGGTGCAGTTAAAGAATGCAGCATTGCCAATGATAGTCAAAGTTTCAGGTAGATTTACCTTTTGCAAATTAGTACACATCGCAAATGCAAATTCGCCGATTTCTTCTGTCGTAGTAGGTAAAATGACATTGTACAAAGTGGCTTTTCCTTCATGTCCATTGTAAAACGCATTGTGAGGAATGGTGCTGGCTGGATAAAATTGTTTTCCATGAACAGTTCCGCTGTCTCCGCTATACGCCACAATGCTGGTGTTGCCAAGGTCAAGGGTCATGATGTTGGGCATGTTGTCACGGATTAGTTTCAAGTCACGTGCGTCTATTGTTCCAGTTATCACCAGTTTAGAAACAGCCTGAAGTTCATATACCGTCATTGCATTACGAAGTTCACCAGCTTTGATGGTGATTTTCTTTTCGTCAGATAGGTGGGTGAATTCTTTCCATTGGTTGGCATTTTTGAAATTTCGGTCAGCACCAATTGGTACTTGTAGTGAAATGGCTCCTTTGTCTGTACTGATAAATACGTCGCTGCCAAGACCAGGCGGGTTGGCATTATGTAGGATGATTTCTGCAAGTTTAGCACAGTTTTGGAAAGCATGGCTCCCTATGTAGTTCACCGATTTAGGCAGGGTGATGCCTGTCAGTTGGTCGCAGTCTGCAAAAGCATATTCCTCTATCTTACTAATGCCATCTGGCACGCTATAATTGCCAGTTGGGATGGAAATGTAAGCCACTATGGTGGTGTAGTTTTTATTGAACAGCACACCATCTTTGTAGGCAAAGTGTGTGTTGTCTTCATCCACTGTTAGTTGCAAAAGGTTTTTGCATTTAGTAAATGCCTGGTTTCCAATGTTTGCTATGTTTTTAGGAATGGTCAATGCATGTAAATCTTCACATTCGGCGAACGCATTGGCGCCTATGGTGGTGATAGACTTGGGTAAGTTGATGTAGGTCAGGTGACTACAATGAGAGAAGGCCGAATTTCCTATTCCACTAGCGGTGTTGGGCAATGTGATGCTTAATAGTGTTTTATTAGGAGTGTTGCTGTTGTAGAATGTATAAGCTGGTATTGTGTTGGATGGATAATTGGCATGTCCAGGAGCGGTACCTTGTCCGCCATCATACGAGATGATTTTGACATCGCTCAGATCCACACTTTCCAATCGTGGCATCAAGTCACGTAGTGTTTTGAAATCACGTGCGTCCATTGTTCCACTGATGGTCAGTTTGGAAATGTTCGCTTGTTCCTCAGGGGTGCATGCTGTTTGTAATCCGCCAGCTTTGATACTTATTTTTCGTAGATCATTGATGTTTGCAAAATCTTGCCATGTGGGTGATGTTTTGTAGGCTGCCGTACATCCTGTAGGAACATTGAGCATGCAGTTCTTCTTATTCACATTGTGGAAAATATTGCTATTGGCACCGAATAAAATGGGCTGAGGTGTACCTATGTAAATTGAATTGAGGTTTTTGCAATTTACAAATGCTTGATTGCCAATTGTTTTTACAGATTTGGGTATGGATATAGCGGTTAGCTCACTACAGTCGGCAAATGCCAATTCGGAGATGGTGGTTACAGAGTCGGGTATTTGATAGCTGCCATCTTTGCCTGCGGGAAATTGTATCAGGTTTGTTTTGTTCTTATTGAGCAATACACCATCTGATGATGAATAGAAAGGATTGTCATTCTCCACAGTTATTTTGGTCAATTTCTTACATTTTTCGAATGCAAAATTTCCGATACTGGTAAGTGTCTTGGGTATTGATACGGTAGATAGTTTAATGCAATTGGCAAAGGCCCTTTCGCCGATGTTTCTCAGGTTTTTTGAAAATTTGATGTTTGTCAGTTTGCTTGCTCCAGCAAAGGCAAATTCAGCGACTGTATTGACTGAGTCTGGTATGGTGTAGTTTCCCGCCTTACCTTGTGGATATAAAATAAGGGTTCTGCTGTTTTTTGAAAATAGCACACCATCTTTCACATGGTAGTTTTGGTTACCATTTTTGATGGAAAAGTCTGTCAGGTTGTTGCATCCGTCAAAGGCTTGAGATTTGATGTGAGCTATGCGCGAACCTATTGTAAACTTCAATAATCCAGTGCATTGGGTGAATGCATTAGCGCCAATACTTACAGTAGAGTCGGGTAGCAAGATGGTTTTAATGCAGGCTTTACCCGCATTGCCATCAAAAAAAGCAAATTGAGGAATTTCGTATGCTGAATAAGATGCGTTGCCAAAATAAGTTCCGCCATCGCCACTATATGCCTTAATACTTGTTTCGCTAATGTCGAGAATGCTCAGTTTGGGGAGTTCATCTCTGATGGTCTTAAAGTCACGAGCATCTATTTTACCAATGACGGTGAGTTTCGTCAACTCAGCCATTTCCTCAGCTTTCAGTTGAGCCTTCAAAGTTCCTGCTGTAGGTACGTTGACTGTAAGTCCGTCCACAAAATTTGTAAAATCTTGCCATTGGTACGTTTTTTTATATGTTTCTATGCTACCAGCTGGCACCTGTATGGCACAGGTGTTTTTGTTGACATTGTAAAACACATTTTGAGTGGCGCGAAGTGAAATGGGAGGGTTGGGGTTGGCAACGATAAGTGCTAGCTCGTGACAGTTGTAGAATGCTTGAGATCCTATAGAAGTTACTGATTTTGGAATGCTTACACTTAGCAAACTTTCACAGCCATAAAATGCATTTTCTTCAATGCTTATTACTTGTTCTGGAATGTTGTAATTTCCAATTTTTGACTCAGGAAACTTTATCAGTGCGTAAGGATTTAGTGAAAACAACACACCATCTTTGGATATGAAATTTACATTGTCCGATTTTACAGTGATATCCACTAAACTAGGGCAGGCACTAATGGCATTTTTTTCGATGTTCTCCACGCTTTTAGCTATGGTGATGCTCACCAGATTGGTGCATCCATTCAGCGAGTGTGTGTCAAGTTTCAATACGCCAGCAGGCACTTCAAATGAACCTTGTTTGGCTTGAGGATATTTTATCAGCACGGTTTTGTATTTGTCATACAGCACACCGTTTTCAGAACTATACAGCCCGTTTTCTGCATCTACATTGAAAGCTGTAATGCCAATACATCCGTCAAACACATTTTTTCCAATATAGCTCGTTGCCAAAGGAATGGATATGCTGGTCAGTGCCTTGCATCCGCTCAAGGCTTCTTCTTCGATGGAGCGCAGCGCAGTGGGTAGCTTGATGGAAGTACATGCAGTGCAATTGGTAAAAGCCCTTCGGCCTATTACAGTCACGCTATTGGGCAAAGATACTGCTGTAAGACTTATTTTTCCATTCATTCCATTGCAAAATGCATCAGGTGGAATGGCATTGGCAGGGTAGGAGTGTGATGTGGCAAGTGTGCCATTGCTACCATCATAGGCTGTAATGCTAACGCCAGAAAGATCAATGATGGCTAGTTCTGGCATGGCATCACGCATGGTTTTGAAATCGCGCGCATCGATGGTGCCACTTAACGTCAGTTTGGTAATGGTGGACATGTCTTCGGCAGCTAATGCTTTGCTAAGTCCACCAGCAGCTACTTGTGTGGCTTTATTGTCCAATATGCTATTGAAATCTGACCATTGTGGTGACTCTCTGTACAATTCGGCCGTACCACTAGGCACATGCAGTATACAGGCATCTTTGTTGACGTTGAAAAAAACACTTGTGCTAGCCTTTAGGGCAATGGGTGTAGTGGCATTGGCATGGATGGTGGTGAGTGACGTGCAGTTGTAAAATGCCTGTGTTTCAATGTTTCTAACGGAGCTAGGGATTACAATGCTGGTGAGCCCTGTGGCTTGAGAGAAAGCATAATTGGCAATAGTATTGACTGTGTTGGGAATGATGAATTCACCTTTTTTGCCTTCGGGATGTTTGATTAGGATGCTTTGATCTTTGTTGAAAAGCACTCCTTGGTAATCCGAAAATGCTTTGTTTTGAGGATCAACATTGAACGATGTCAATGACGAACAGCCCGAAAAAGAGTATTTCGTGATTAACTCCACACTGGCTGGGATGTTGATGTTGGTCAGTTTGGCGCATGAGTTGAATGCATAATCTTTAATTTCTACCACTGCAACTGGAAGATTGGCCAGTTCCAAATTGGCACATCGATTGAATGAAAATTCGCCAATAGCAGTGATGCTTGCAGGCAGGAAAATTTTCTTTAAGCTCGATTTCCCTTCGTAGGTAGAGCGGTTGAAAAATGCATATTGTGGTATTTCGTTGGCTAAATAGGATGTAGAACTGTGCGTACCTTCACTACCTTGAAAAGCAGCTACACTGACAGTGGTCATGTCTATAGCCATCAGTTTGGGCAGTTCGTCTCGCATGCATTTGAAGTCGCGTGCATCTATTATACCACTGATGGTGAGATTGGTGATGGTGGCTTTTTCGGTGGGTGTTAGTGATTTGCAAAGTTCACCTGGTACGTCAATATGTATCACTTTTGCTACTTGACCATAGCAAAACAGCATCCAATTTGCAAATACCAACAACAGTGCAAGCTTTCTAATCATCATTCAGTATGAGAAAATTCTATCAAAAGTACGCATTTATTTGGTTATAAGGGCATTGTTTATGGACTTTTTTGTGACGTAAATTGTCAATTGATTTTTTACTCTGAATTAGTTATACCTAAAAAAATGACTATGATTTGGCATTAATACTGTATCTTTGTGCTATGAACGAAATGAATCAATTAGTAGATAAGTGCTTAAAAAGCATGGGTGTAGATGCACTAAACGACATGCAAAATGCAGCCATCGAGGCTTGTAGTGAACACCGTGACTTGATATTGCTTTCACCTACTGGTTCGGGAAAAACTCTGGCATACCTACTTCCAATATTGATGAATTTGAAGGCGGACTGTACTGGTGTGCAAGCTCTGATTATTGCTCCTTCGCGTGA
>CANIXM010000024.1 GCA_947471245.1 Paludibacteraceae bacterium
ATCCCCTCCCATCGGATCGGCCATGTAGAGATTGACCATCCGTGCCAAACATCTGAGGTGATCTGGGTTTTCAAAATCGCAATATGTGAATTCAACGTTCATTCTATGTCGTCTGATTTGTGTTTAGAGTCACGGGTTTTGAACCTTTTAGGGTCAATACCATATTTTTTAATGCGTATTCCCATCATTCTTTCAGTGAGTCCTAGCACTTCTGCAGCTTTGGCACCGTTGCCTTTGCTAGATATGAGGGCATCTACAATGAGTTGCTTTTCCATTTTGCCGAGAATGATTTCCAATGTGCCTTCTTGCATAGTTTTGGAAGTCGCTGCCGTCTGTAAAGAAGCAGGTAGATTGTTGATGCGTATCACTTGATCCATGCACAGGATACACGCACGCTCAATGCAGTTTTCCAACTCACGGATGTTGCCTGGCCAGTGATAGACCATGAGTGTGTCAATTGCCGAAGCGGTGATTCTCATGATGTTTTTGCCATGTCGCTTGTTGAATTTATCTATAAAAAAATCTGCCAACACGGGTATATCACTTATACGCTCGCGAAGGGAGGGAATATAGATTGGAAAAACATTGATGCGATAATACAAGTCTTCTCTAAATTTATCCTTGGTGATGAGTTCCTCCAAATTGCGGTTAGTAGCACACAGCACCCTGACATCCACTTTGATGGGTTTGGTTCCTCCCACACGTTCTATCTCACGCTCTTGAAGCACACGAAGCAGTTTTACTTGCGTAGAAGGAGGTATGTCACCAAATTCATCGAGAAAAATGGTTCCACCGTTGGCCATTTCAAAACGTCCTATGCGCTGAACTGTGGCACCAGTAAAAGACCCCTTTTCGTGCCCAAACAATTCGCTTTCTATCAGACTTTCGGGCAATGCAGCACAATTGACTTTGATAAATGGCTTGTCTTTTCGCAGACTATTGTAGTGAATGGCATCTGCCACCAGTTCCTTACCCACGCCACTTTCACCACGTATAAGTACAGTAGCATCCGTATAGGCTACACTTTCGATTAGTGAAAACACCTCATTCATTTTGCTGGAATTGCCTTTGATTTTCTCTGGCAAAATACGGTTGCGAAGTTCACCTCGCAGAGTTTGGTTTTCGCGTACTAATTGCTCCAACTCCTCTGCATATTCTTGTCTTCGGCGCATGGTGCGACCTATCATGCTACCAATAATCTTGAGCAACCGTACATCGTAGTCAAACGATAGCTCACCGCTGTACAGTTTATGAAAACTCATGGTGCCAATCACTTGATCTTTGTAGCGAATGGGTGTACAGATAAATGATACATCTTGACCCGACACCACGGTGGGTGCTTGCGTCAAATTTAGGAACTCCTTCGACTCACCTATTTTAAGTATTTCAATGGCTTCGCCCGTTTCAATTACTTTTCCAATAATTCCTTGCCCTATTTGATAAACTGCTTGATCCTTCTCTTGCTTTGAAATTCCGAAGGCACCTTCTATGACGATATTTGAGTTCTCTCGGTTGAGTATTGTTAGAATAATACGTTCAGCATCAAAGTGTGAGGCCATAAGACTCATCACTTCATCCAGGTCAATATCCTTATTACTAAGCAAAGAACTTAGCTCAAGTAACAACTCGAGTTCTCTGGTGCCATAGCAGTCAGGATTATTATATTTGCAGAGCGATTGCATTGTGTTTAGTGGAATAAGTGTTTATTGTCATTTTTCTGCAAATATACATATATTTATATCTTTTTGTATCGCTTTCTGTTAGTTTAACATCATTTATTTGCTATTTATATTCTTTTTAAATTACTTTGACATACTAACAAACTTCCGACAATCCATTTGTAGTAGAGCTATTGGCTAAAAGTCTAATTATAAAAGAGACAGCACGAAAATGAATAAGTGTAAGAATTCCAATTTGGTAGACACTGAGTAGAAAAATATGAACTATTTTATCAGAATGTGCGTTATAAAATTTCAATTAAAGAAATTTTTCTTTAATTTTGCAGTCAAATAATAATATGACCATGGACAAGATCTATATTGCATCTGACTATCAGCCAGTTTTTATCCAATTTTTCGTAGCCATGTCGTTCGTAGTGCTAACTATGGTGGCTACACACCTTATTGTAAGTACCCGCAAGCGCATTAGGAGCTTAAAAAAAGAGGAGAATTTTGAGTGTGGTATTGACATTCATGGCAATGCCCGATTTCCATTTTCGATTAAATACTTTCTGATAGCGATTCTCTTTGTACTTTTTGATGTCGAAGTGATATTTTTTTATCCTTGGGCTGTAAATTTTAAAAATGCTGATTGGAATGCCTTCCTATACATGCTATTGTTTATGGGGATGTTTATATTTGGATTTTTTTATATTTACAAAAAAGGTGCTTTTGACTGGAACAAAGATTTGGAGTAATCTATTAATGACCAGAATAGTTATTATAAGTCACACCACATTATAATGCTTGATATGAACAATACATCAAAATATAACGTAGTAGAGGCACCTGAAGGATTCACTTCTCCAGGTATCTTCGCAACTACATTGGACAAAGCCATCGGTTTGGCTCGTAAGAATTCCATCTGGCCATTGCCATTTGCCACCTCATGCTGTGGAATTGAGTTTATGGCCACGATGGCTGCTCATTATGATCTTGGCCGATTTGGTGCTGAGCGATTGAGTTTTTCGCCTCGTCAGGCCGATTTGCTGATGGTGATGGGTACTATCGCAAAAAAGATGGCACCAGTAGTGCAACAAATTTACGAACAAATGGCAGAACCCCGATGGGTAATTGCAGTGGGTGCGTGTGCTTCGAGTGGAGGTATATTTGACACTTACAGCGTGCTTCAAGGCATTGACAAAGTAGTTCCTGTGGATGTGTATGTGCCAGGGTGCCCGCCCCGACCAGAGCAAATTATTGATGGATTTATCAAAATACAAGAGTTGGTAGGCAATGAAACACTGCGCAAAAGATATAGTCCTGAATACAAAGCACTTTTGGAAAGCTATGGCATCATGCAGTCAAATGTATAAATAGAAAGAACCAGTGAAAGAAATATACAGCTAGTCGAGAAAATGGAAAACAACGAATTATTTCAAAATCTTCATACACAGTTTCACGAGTCCATTCTGTTAGAAGAAACCAATCACGACATATTCACTTTGGTGGTAGAGGCATCATCCATCAAAAGCGTCATTGCCTTCTTAAAGGATCATGAGAATTTTATCTTTCTTACTGACTTATGTGGCATTCATTATCCGGATAGTGACTTGGAATTGGGTGTGATATATCACCTACACAATCTTGTTGAGAATAAGCGAGTAAGAATTAAAACATTTGTACCAAAAGCCACACCACATCTGGATAGTATTGTAGAAATCTTTTCGGGTGCCAACTGGATGGAACGTGAAACTTTTGATTTTTATGGGATTATATTCGTAGGTCATCCAAAACTTGAGCGAATACTTAATGTGGAATATATGAACTATCACCCCATGCTGAAAGAATATCCGCTGGAAGATGCAACTAGAAGTGATAAAGACGATGCGTTTTTTGGAAGATAGAAAACGGGCAGTTTAATGAATAATTGATAATTGATAATTGATAATTGATAATTGATAATTGATAATTGATAATTGATAAATAAAAATTGACAATTAGTATAGTAGTTATGGGTGCTGATAAATGACTGGTTATGGGCATGTTAAACAAACTAGAAGACTTGCCACATTTTTTGCAAACTCTTGCTTATCTTATAAAGCGACAACACATATTGCCATAGATTTTTGACAAATATATGAAAACGATTAATTCGGAACACCATTTAGATTTAACCAAAAAGGACGAAAAGGTTTACAGCACGCTGAACCTCGGCCCTACGCACCCTGCCACGCACGGTATTTTCCAAAACATCTTGACGATGAATGGAGAAACCATCGTGCATGCAGAGCAGACCATTGGTTATATACATCGCGCTTTTGAGAAAATAGCCGAACGCAGACCCTATTACCAAATAACTACACTCACCGACCGTCTCAATTACTGCTCATCACCCATCAACAACATCGGGTGGCACTTGGCTGTAGAAAAGCTATTGGGAGTAGAGACCAACAAGCGCATTGATTACATGCGCATCATTGTGATGGAGCTTGCGCGCATTGCCGATCACTTGATTTGCAACAGTGTGATAGGGGTAGATAGTGGTGCGCTGACCGGGTTTGTGTATGTGTTTGAACAACGCGAAAAGATTTATGAAATCTACGAAGAACTTTGTGGGGCACGACTGACTACAAATTTGGGAAGAGTAGGTGGATTTGAAAGGGATTTTTCGGTTGGAGCTATTCGCAAAATCAAAGAATTGTTGGTTGACCTGCCAAAAATACTTCATCAATTTGAAAATCTGTTGATGCGCAACCGCATTTTCATGGACAGAACCATCGGGGTAGGTAGCATTTCATCAGAACGAGCGCTGAATTACAGCTTTACAGGTCCATGTCTTCGAGCCACTGGGATAGATTATGATGTGAGAGTGCAAGAGCCCTATTGTTCATACAACGATTTTGATTTTGTAATCCCTGTAGGGCAACATGGAGATACGTATGACAGATTTTGCGTGCGTCAGACAGAAATATGGGAAAGCATAAAGCTTATTACCAATGCATTGGACAATTTACCTGAAGGAAAATTCAATGTAGAAGTGCCAGCTTTCTACCTGCCAAACAAAGAAGATGTGTACAGCAAAATGGAACCGTTAATTGGGCATTTCAAAATGGTGATGGGCGAGATAGATGTACCTAAAAAGGAAATTTACAAAGCCGTAGAAGGTGCAAATGGTGAACTTGGGTTTTATGTGGTGGCAGATGGTGGACGTAGCCCATACCGATTGCACTTCCGCCGTCCTGGATTTATTTACTACCAGGCATATCCTGAAATGATTACAGACAGTTCGCTTTCAGATGCCATTCTGACCATGAGTAGCATGAACGTGATAGCTGGAGAATTGGATGCGTAACGGTGTGGAGTAAAAATACAATCGGTTTCGATAATAAAAAATAAAATTGAACATCCAGTTCATTAAAATAGAGCTGTAAGACTCATATCCAATTTAACGACCTAAGAACAAATGAGCGAAAAACATTTTAAACATAAACTATATGTAAAAGAGAATAAGGCTGTTGCCTTTTCGCCTACTACATTAGAAAAAATAAACACCATTATTTCACACTATCCAGAGGGACAACAGAAGTCGGCTTTGATACCAGTTCTGCACATTGCGCAAGAAGAGATGGGTGGTAGTTTGAATGTAGATATCATGGAATATGTTGCCTCACTACTCAGCATTACTCCGATAGAAGTATTTGAGGTGGCAACTTTTTATTCTCAGTTTTATTTGGAACCAGTAGGTAAATATGTGATTGAGGTATGTCAGACTGGTCCTTGTGCCATCTGTGGTGGAGAGGACATCATGGCATATCTGGAAGAAAAACTCGAAATAAAAGTGGGTGAGACAACGAGTGATGGACTATTTTCGCTCAAAGCAGTGGAATGTCTTGGTGCATGTGGGTCGGCACCAGTGATGCAAGTGAATACTGAGTTTTATGAATTTTTGGACTTGACCAAAATTGATACCATTCTTGCAGAATTGCGTAGCAAAAAAGAACTAAAGAAACCAGAAGAGCAAACATGGAAAGAAAGATTGTCTTAGAACATATTGACGTTGAGGGGATTCAACACTTAGATGTATATCGCCAACATGGAGGATATCTATCTTTGAAAAAAGCATTAAAGTCCATGACACCCGATGAGGTGGTAACAGAGGTAAAAACAGCTGGACTTCGTGGTCGTGGTGGTGCTGGTTTTCCCACTGGAATGAAGTGGAGCTTTATTGACAAAAAAAGTGGCAATCCTCGCTACCTGATCTGTAATGCCGATGAGAGTGAACCCGGTACTTTCAAAGACCGCTACTTGATGCAACACATCCCACACCGACTGATAGAAGGGATGATTTGTGCAGCCTATGCATTGGGAGCTAACAAAGCTTATATCTATGTTAGAGGCGAGTTTAAAGCCGTTATCGGAATTCTAAATACTGCTATAAAAGAAGCTTATGCAGCAGGATTGCTCGGGAAAAATATATTGGGTAGCGGATTTGACTTGGACTTACATGTTCACTCTGGTGCGGGTGCATACATCTGTGGTGAAGAAACCGCATTGATAGAGTCGCTCGAAGGAAAACGGGGCAACCCTCGTTTGAAACCACCATTTCCAGCCATCAAAGGACTTTACCAATGCCCAACGGTGGTCAATAACGTGGAAACACTAGCCAACATTGGATGGATAGTAAACAATGGCGGTGAGGAATATGCCAAAATTGGAATAGGAAGAAGTACAGGAACAAAGCTGATTTCGGCATGTGGAAATATAAATAAGCCAGGTGTTTATGAAATTGAGTTAGGGCTACCCGTACATGAATTTATATATAGTAATGATTATTGCGGAGGAATAAAAGGGGGGAAAGAACTGAAAGCGGTAGTTCCAGGTGGTTCGTCAGTGCCTATTCTACCCAAAGAGTTGATCCTAAAAACTATTGAAGGAGTAGACCGATTGATGAGTTATGAATCGCTCTCCGAAGGTGGATTTATTTCAGGGTCAATGCTTGGTTCGGGTGGATTTATCGTGTTTGATGAAGATGCTTGCATCGTTAGAAACACCTATAATTTCTCGCGGTTCTATCATCATGAATCATGCGGACAATGTTCGCCTTGTCGCGAAGGTACTAGCTGGATGGAAAGTGTGCTACATCGCATTGAAAACGGACAAGGCAAAACTAAGGACATTGATTTGCTGGTGAGCATAGCTTCAAAAATTGAAGGAAATACCATCTGTCCACTTGGCGATGCAGCCTCATGGCCAGTGGCAGCAGCCATCCGACATTTCAGACACGAATTTGAATTTCATGTCAATCATCCCGAATTGATTAAAAACATCAAACACGGAAATTTAGAAAAACTGGACGTAAAGAACTAAAGCCAGCTAAGCAAAAGAATTGAACAAAGAATACTAAAATTATCATAGACCAGATGTTCAAAGTAACAATTGATAACCAATCCATAGAAGTAGAACCAGGAACAACGATACTTCAAGCAGCCAGAAAAATTGGAGGTGAGATAGTTCCCCCTGCCATGTGCTACCATTCAGAACTGAAAAACAGTGGTGGTAAATGTCGCACGTGCATGGTCAAGGTGGTTCAAGGCTCGGCAAATGACCCTCGTCCGATACCCAAACTGGTAGCATCATGTCGCACAGAGGTGATGGACGGAATGGTGGTAGAAAACATCACTTCACCACAGGTAGTGGATGCCCGCAAAGCGGTAGTAGAATTCCTGTTGCTCAATCACCCATTGGACTGCCCAGTGTGTGACCAAGCAGGTGAATGCGATTTGCAAAACTTAAGTTACGAGCATGGTACTAATGCGACACGGTTTGAAGAAGAAAAACGCACTTACGACAAAGTTGACATTGGCAATCTGATACAATTTCACCCCAATCGATGCATACTCTGCTACCGATGCATATATGCTGCCGACCAGTTAACAGACAACCGAGTTCATGGAGTGCTTTATAGAGGTGAGAAATCGGAGATTTCCACATTTATACATCAAGCCATTGAGAATGATTTTTCGGGAAATATTATTGATGTATGTCCAGTAGGAGCACTTACTGACAAGACTTTCCGATTCAAAAACCGGGTGTGGTTTCTCAAGCCCATGGACGCTCACCGCAATTGCCCAACATGTAGTGGCAAAGTAACCCTTTGGTACAGAGGCGATGAGGTGTATAGAGTGACTGGTAGAAAAGATGTATATGGAGAAGTGCACGATTTTATTTGTAACGAATGTCGGTTTGAGAAAAAGAACAGCAATGACTGGACAATAGAAGGTCCGAGAACAGTGGCGCCATATTCGGTGATCAACCAAAATCATTATAAGAAAGTAGTCATCCCATCGGTGATTAATCCTTTAAAAGAAACAATGGAGTAATAATTATGGACATTCAATTTGTACTTTATAAATTAGCGTTGGCGGGCATTATCTTGTTGGTAAGCCTAGTAATCGCGATGTATGCCACGTTGGCAGAGCGAAAAGTCGCTGGATTCTTCCAAGACCGCTTAGGTCCCAACCGTGCAGGGACATTTGGCTTGTTACAACCAGTGGCCGATGGTGTGAAATTATTCATGAAAGAAGAATTTATGCCAGCTACTGCAGATAAGTTTCTGTATCTATTGGGTCCCTGTCTCACCATGTTGGTAGCATTACTCAGCAGTGCAGTCATCCCATGGGGCAAAAGCATCAACATAGGTGGTGTAGATTACTCATTGCAAGTGGCCGACATCAACATTGGCGTGCTGTATGTATTTGCAGTAGTGTCAATCGGTGTGTATGGGGTGATGATAGGAGGATGGGCTTCGAACAACAAGTACGCACTCATGGGGGCTGTAAGGGCTGCTTCACAAATGATAAGCTATGAATTGGCAATGAGCATGTCCATAGTCACCATCGTTATGACTACTGGCAGTTTGAGTCTAAATGAAATCGTAGCTCAGCAACCTGGCATTCATTGGAATGTATGGACACAACCCATCGGATTCTTAGTATTCACTATATGCGTGTTTGCCGAATGTAACCGAGCGCCATTTGACCTTCCGGAATGTGAAACAGAGCTGATAGGGGGTTACCATACTGAATATAGTTCGATGAAGTTAGGATTTTATCTTTTCTCCGAATATATCAACATGTTCATTGCTTCTGCCATGATATCATCTTTATACTTCGGAGGCTACAATTTTCCATTCATCAATGATTTAGGACTTTCTCAAAACGTGTTGACTCTTTTGGGAACTGGTATCTTCTTTTGTAAAATCGGGGTTTTCATTTTCCTTTTCATGTGGATAAGATGGACCTTGCCTCGTTTCAGATACGATCAGCTAATGCGATTCGGTTGGAAAACTCTTTTACCATTGGCAATAGCAAATGTGATATTAACAGGATTTTTTCACCTGTTATTTAAAAACTAAGTCATTCGATGCATGATAAAAAAATGATTCACTTTACTGTTCTACAAATTCAATGTTAGTAACTTAATTCATGTAACTACCCAAAATGATTCCTAATTCAAAAAATAAAATAGTGCTAACCAAACGATCCAAGGTGGTGTCAAACAAAACCATGACATGGATAGAGCGATTGTATTTACCTGCAATATTTCAAGGAATGGCCATCACACTGAGTCATTTTTTCAAGAAAGAAGTGACCATCCAATATCCTGAGGTACAGCGACCTGTTTCAGACATTTATCGCGGATTGCATGTACTCAAACGCGACGACCAAGGACGTGAACGATGTACAGCTTGTGGACTTTGCGCACTTTCGTGTCCAGCTGAGGCTATTACCATGATAGCTGCCGAGCGAAAAGAAGATGAGATGCATTTGTATCGTGAAGAGAAATATGCTTCATTGTACGAGATTAATATGCTACGTTGCATTTTTTGTGGCAATTGTGAAACAGCCTGTCCCAAGGAAGCAATCTTCTTGACAGAAAGATTTGTACCTAGCCAAACAAAACGAGATAAGTTTATATATGGAAAAGATGTGCTAGTAGAACCCAAAGACGCACCAATAGACATATCAAAACGTCAAACACCCGAAGTATTGGCATTTAAAAAGGACAAAACACAATCTCACAACAAATAATAGGACTATGTTTTCAATTTATCTATTTATATTTCTAAGTGTGGTGGCATTATTCTCGGCTTTGAAAGTGCTGCTGTCAAAAAAGCCCATTCACAGTGTGCTATACATGACATTGACATTTTTCACATTGGCGGGGCACTACATTCTACTGAATGCTCAGTTTTTGGCAGTGGTGCATGTGATAGTTTATGCTGGTGCCATTATGGTGCTATTCTTATTCACAATGATGCTTTTGAATCTTAACTTAGAAGGTGAATTTTCAAAATCGACCTTGATGAAAATTGTGGCTGTAATAGCAGGTGGATTATTGTTCCTAGTCCTAATAGCCTCGCTTAAATCATTTGATGTAGCCACTGTAGGTACGCCAGAGTTGACTCAGATAGGCTTGGTGAAAAATCTAGGAAACATTTTATACAAGGATTATTTACTGCCATTCGAACTTTCTTCCATTTTGTTTCTGTCAGCCATGGTAGGGGCAGTGATGCTTGGAAAGAAAGATTAGATCATGCCCCAAGGAGTAACTTTCTCATGGTGTGGACAAGATTTAGACTTATAATCGCAAAAATTTTTAAACAACAATTTCAAATAAAATTGAATGGAAAATACAATTGCACAAATACAGACCATTCCTCTTCAGTATTACATTATTTTCTGCTCCGCATTGTTTTCAATCGGTGTGGCAGGAGTGTTATCCAAGCGCAATGCAATCGTGATTTTTATGTCGGTAGAGCTGATGCTCAATTCAGCCAACTTACTACTAACAGCCTTTTCGGCATACAGAAATGACCCAGCAGGTCAGATATTTGTATTTTTCATCATGGTGGTAGCTGCAGCCGAAGTGGCCATCGGACTAGGACTGTTGGTGGTGGTCTATCGATCTACGAAAACGATTGACATCGATGTACTTAACCGTTTGAAATGGTAATTAAAGATTAAAATAATATGCAAATACTTCCCTTACTTTTACTAGTTCTACCTTTGATAGGTTTCATGGTACTAGGCATTTTTCAACGATCAATATCCACATCGATAGCTGGAACATTGGCTACTATGACCATTTTTGGAAATTTGATCATATCGTCTATCTTGTTTTATGGGTTGGCATCAAGCAATTCGGCATTGTACGTAAAAGTGTTTGACTGGATAAAATTTGCGGAGGTGAACATACCATGTGAATTGGTAGTGGATAGACTCACAGCTTTGATGCTGCTGATTATCAATGGTGTGGGACTGCTGATTCATATCTACTCCATCGGGTATATGAAAACAGACAAAGGCGCAACCCGCTTTTTTGCCTACTTAAATCTTTTCGTGTTTTTTATGCTTATTTTGGTTCTGAGTGCCAATTACCTGATGCTGTTCATCGGATGGGAAGGCGTTGGACTCAGTTCATACTTGCTAATCGGATTTTGGTACGGCAATCATGCCAACAACAATGCTGCAAAGAAAGCATTTATTATCAACCGCATCGGCGATTTGGGCTTAATAATGGCAATGATATTACTATACTCAAACTTTCAAACGCTCAATATCAGCGAAATAGCTTCTAAAGCATCCATGCTAGAATCTGGTAACCCTCTAGTAATAGCCATCACAATATGTTTATTCATTGGAGCTACAGGAAAAAGTGCTCAGCTACCATTATTCACTTGGCTTCCTGATGCAATGGCTGGTCCAACTCCTGTATCTGCGTTGATACATGCTGCTACGATGGTAACAGCTGGCATTTACCTCATTGCTCGTTCGAGTGTGTTATTTGTTCTTTCTCCAATCACGTTGAACATTATTCTGATTGTAGGTACCACCACAGCCATACTAGCTGGCTTGATAGCAATTTTCCAAACCGACATCAAAAAAATACTCGCCTACTCTACGGTAAGTCAACTAGGTTTTATG
>CANIXM010000025.1 GCA_947471245.1 Paludibacteraceae bacterium
ACACGTATATCGTTGTAGTTTTTGATGTTCAATCCACATTCGTAGTTTACGCCCACTTCTTTCACATCTTCTTTGAAGCGTTTAAGCGACTCTAGCTCTCCTGAGAAGACAACAATGCCATCACGAATGATTCGTACTTTGTTGTTACGCTTAATTTTACCTTCACGAACCAAACAACCTGCTACAGTACCAACCTTTGTAATTTTGAATACCTCAATAATTTCAACTGTTGCAGTAATTTCCTCCTTAATTTCAGGAGAAAGCATACCTTCCATTGCAGATTTAATTTCTTCAATAGCGTCATAAATAATGGAATAAAGACGAATATCAATCTCTTCTTTGTCTGCTATCTTACGGGCAGTAGAAGTAGGACGAACGTTGAAACCACAAATAATTGCGTTGGAAGCCGCTGCAAGGAGAATGTCGGAATCAGAAATCGCTCCTACGGCTTTGTGAATAACATTCACTTGAATGTTTTCAGTCGATAATTTCAATAATGAATCTGCAAGTGCTTCTACAGAACCATCCACATCACCTTTAACAATGATATTCAACTCTTTGAAATCACCTAGAGCAATACGACGACCAAGTTCATCCAATGTAAAGTGCTTCTTAGTACGTAAACTTTGCTCACGTTGAAGTTGCTCACGCTTATTGGCTATTTCTCTGGCTTCTTGCTCTGTAGGCAATACATTAAAGTTATCACCCGCCTGCGGAGCACCATTCAAACCTAAAATCAAAGCAGGCTCACCTGGATGAACTTCTGTAATACGTTGGTTACGCTCGTTGAACATTGCTTTCACCTTTCCAAAATAGGTTCCTGCTAATACCACGTCGCCTTGTTTAAGCGTACCATTTTGTACAAGAAGAGTAGATACATAGCCTCTACCTTTATCCAAAGTTGATTCTATGATTGATCCCACAGCACGCTTGTTAGGATTGGCTCTCAACTCAAGTAGTTCGGCTTCTAGCAATACTTTTTCTAACAATTCTGGAATACCAAGCCCTTTTTTGGCTGAAATTTCATGCGATTGGTATTTACCTCCCCAGTCCTCAACCAAATAATTCATCTGGGCAAGTGTTTCCTTTATCTTTTCTGGATTTGCACCTGGTTTGTCAATCTTGTTGATTGCAAAAACCATTGGTACATTGGCAGCCGAAGCGTGATTGATGGCCTCAATGGTCTGAGGCATCACACTATCATCAGCAGCAACTATAATAATGGCAATATCGGTAACTTTAGCTCCACGTGCACGCATAGCAGTAAATGCCTCGTGACCAGGAGTATCAAGGAAAGTGATGTGTTGCCCATTTTCAAGTTTTACATTATAAGCACCAATGTGCTGTGTGATTCCACCAGCTTCTCCGGCAATCACATTCGTTTTTCGAATATGGTCGAGCAAAGAGGTTTTACCATGGTCAACGTGTCCCATCACCGTTACAATAGGAGAACGTGGCAACAAATCTAGTTCGGTATCAATTTCTTCCTCACCGATAGCGTCAATAACTTCAGAGCTGACATACTCGGTGGTAAATCCAAATTCCTCTGCTACTATATTAATGGTTTCAGCATCCAATCGTTGGTTAATAGAAACCATCATTCCGATGGACATGCATGTGCCAATCACTTGATTTACAGATACATCCATCATGACAGCCAATTCGCTCACAGTAACAAACTCAGTGAGTTTCAATACACTTTCACCATCGCGCTCGCGCTGTGCCTGTTCTTGCTGACGTGCAGAAATAGAGTCACGCTTATCCCTACGGTATTTCGAACCTTTTCCTTTTTTGTTAGCACCAGAAAGACGGGCAAGTGTTTCCTTAATTTGTTTTTGTACATCTACTTCATCAACAACGGTTTTAATCGGACGTTGAAATTTATCTTTAGCACCTGCACCACCTGCTTTATTATTGTTAGCTCCTGGAGTAGGTTTCTTTGGATGTGCAAATCCTTGAGTTGGACCTCCATTTGACGTAGCTTTTTGAGGAGTGTTGATGTCAATTTTTTGATTATTGAATCGTTCACGTTTTTTCTTTGGGTGAGAAGGATCGTTAGCTACTTCTGCCGCAGTACGAAGAATTTTCTTTTCGCCATCGAACGGTTTTTTTGCATCCAAAACCGCCTGTTTTCCTTTCTCCTCACGTTCCTTTTTCTTTTGCTCCTTGGTTTTGGGCTTAGGACGTGTACTTTGATTTAAAAGATTTAAGTCAATCGTTCCTACAACAACTGGTGTCTTATCAATAGTGTTTCTGTTTAAACTAAACACCTCATCTTCTTCGTGATTGTTGCTTTCCGTTTCTACTATACCTTCTACTACAGGTTTTATAAGCTTAACTGTCTCATCGGGTGTCGGTTCGACGACTGCAGATTCTGCAATAGGTGCTTCAACTTGGGCAACTATCTCTTTGGCAGAAGTTACAATAGGAAGCTCCACCACTTTCTTCTCTTCTTTGGCCTGATTTACAGTAGTAGTTTCGATTTTAGTTATTTCAATATCAGGCACTTGATCTATAACCGGTTCGGGAATAACTTCTATTACCGCCTCTTGGGCTGGTTCTTCAATCTTGGGTTCTACCTTCTTGGGTTTTGGATTCAAATCGATGTGTCCCACAGATTTGAAGTGAGGCAATTGATCCTCCGAAATTGTAACTTGAATAGTTTCAACAGCCTTTTCGACAGGTTGAACTTGATTGTTAAATCCTTCAATTGAAACCGAGCTACCTTTCTCTTTGTATTGACGTTCTTGGCTAAGGCGTTCGGATTCAATTTTGAGCGCCATATCCTTGTCAAACCCTTTAACAAGCAAAAGATGTAAATCATCTTCCAGCTTGTAGTTTGGATCAACAGTTATTTTATGCCCTTTGGTTGCAAGGAATTCAACTGCGGTACTCATACCAATGTTCAAATCTTTACAGGCTTTACTTAATCTTATAGACATATTCTAAAATTACAATTATCGAAATTCAATTATTTATTGCTGAAGCAAGAAGGTTAGAGAAAATACAAATTAGACTTCTTCTTCAAACTCAGCTTTCAAGATTCCTAATACTTCATCAATGGTTTCTTCTTCAAGGTCGGTACGACGAATAAGATCTTCGCGTGACACATTCAACACGCTTTTAGCGGTGTCATAGCCAATATTTTTAAGAGAATCAATTATCCATTGGTCGATTTCATCGCTGAATTCGTCAAGATAGATATCTTCAACATCATTATCCTCATCCAGATCTCTGAACACATCCAACGTATAACCAGTAAGCATTCCTGCCAACTTTATATTCATACCGCCTTTACCAATTGCTTGTGAGACTTCTTCGGGTTTCAAATAAATTTCCGCCTTTTTTTCTACTTCGTTGAGACGAATAGAAGAAATTTTAGCAGGACTCAACGCGCGAGAAATAAACAAGTTAATATTGTTTGTGTAATTAATCACATCAATATTTTCGTTTCTCAATTCTCTTACAATACCATGTATACGAGACCCTTTTACACCCACGCATGCTCCTACTGGATCAATTCGATCATCATAAGATTCAACAGCTACTTTGGCTCTTTCGCCTGGCATACGCGCTATCTTTTTGATGGTAATCAGTCCTTCATGAATTTCGGGTACTTCCAATTCAAACAATCTCTCAAGGAAAAGTGGCGAAATACGTGAAAGGATAATCTTAGGGTTGTTGTTCCTGTTTTCTACCATGGCCACCACTGCTCTCACTGTGTCACCTTTTCGGTAAAAGTCGGTTGGTATCTGTTCTGATTTTGGAAGGTAGAGTTCATTACCTTCTTCGTCAATCAACAGCATTTCCTTTTTCCATATTTGATACAGTTCAGCACTTACGATTTGACCGACCATCTCACTGTACTTGCTGAATACATTATCCTTTTGAAGTTCCAAAATTTTGGAAGACAAGGTCTGACGAAGTGTCAGGATGGCACGACGACCAAAACCTAAGAAATCAACCGTATCAGTAACTTCCTCACCCAATTCATAATCTTCATCAATCTTCTTGGCTTCCGACAGAGTAATTTGCAAATTGCTATCCTCCAGCTCATTATCAGCTACAATAGTTCTGTTTCTATAAATTTCAAAGTCTCCTTTGTCTGGATTGATAATAACATCATAGTTTTCATCTGTTCCAAATAGTTTTGAAATTACATTGCGGAATGACTCTTCCATTACACTAATCAATGTACTTCTATCGATGTTCTTGATTTCTTTGAACTCCGAAAAAGTACCTATTAAGCTAATAGTTTCTTTCTTGCTCATGGCTTATTTAAATCTTATAATATATTTTGTATGTTTAATTTCATCGTATGAGAATGTCGTGGCTTCTACGACCTTAACCTTTCTCTTCGCACCTTCTTGTTTTTCGGTTTTCTCTATTTCAATAGTAAAATTGAGGTCATCAGCTTCAGTAAGTATTCCTGTTAACTTTTTACCCGATTTGGTAAGCACTTCTACTTCATTACCAATGTTTTTTTGGTATTGTTTGAGCACTTTGAATGGCTCGGAAAGCCCTGCAGATCCTACTTCTAGTTCGTAATCTTCCACTTCTCTGTCGAAAACAGATTCAATGTGTCGTGTCAATGCAATGCAATAGTCCAATAAGACACCTTCAAACGAATCAATCTCTACAACGATATGGTTATCTGTACTAATTTTAGTATCTACTAGATAATAGTCAGATTCAGATAAATAATCGGCAATACATTGGTTAATGGCTTCTTTTTGTAGCATGAACAAGCATATTTAAAAAACGAGGGGACTGTTGTCCCCTCACTTAATTTCTATTTCGAGTGCAAAAATACAAAATAATTCTTTAAGTCACAAAGTTTTATTGTAATAATCTTTTACAGATGAGGATTTGAAGTGAAAATTATTGCTTAGATGAACTTGATTGTTTCGATATAATCACTTCATCCCACACCACCCACATCAAGAATATTATAAGATAGAAAGCATATTTGGTAACATAATCATGTAGAAAAGGGAACCATTCATGGTGGTACTTGGTAATAGCAGCTGTAATTACAATTCGTATCACATTGGTAAAGTGAACCATTATAATTCCGATGGGTATAAAAAATAGCTTTTTGTTCCAATGACCTCTAGAAAACAGCGCGATGCAAAAAAAAATGTAAATTTGCTTCAGCCCTGAACATGCCCAAATAATTCGAACACCATAGCCAGTAGTATGCCTCAATACATTTTCATTATTCATAACTACATCCATACCCAATAAATTGAGGATGTAGAGTGTGCTTTTTGCAACAAGATCGGCCATAAAATCGAATGGCAAGGACACATCTATTCCCCACAAAAGCACTTGTTGGGAGCACTGATTGGCCTCCTCACCTGTAATGCTAATTTTCCATATCAAATTGGCAACCAACAAGGTCACCATAAAAAATATTATTCCTTTATATGGTTGGAGTTTAGAGGGTAATTTGATATCAATCGGACTCATAAGTCTCAAAATTTATTTGTTACTCTTGAGAAAGGAACCTTATCAAACGAACAGAAATCGTGGTTTTGATACTTGAAATATCCAGTGATGGCTATCATTGCAGCATTGTCAGTAGTAAACTCAAATGGCGGTATGAAAACTTTCCAACCAAATTTCTGAGCATGATCATGCAATGCCTGCCTTAGGGCTGAATTGGCTGAAACACCACCTGCCACTGCTATTTGATTAATGTTTAGCTCTTTGGCTGCCTTTCTGAGTTTACTCATCAGTATTTCGATAATGGTGTACTGAAGCGACGCACATAAATCAGCCATGTTTTCTTCTACAAAACTTGGATTTTCCAAAATCTTATCGCGCAACAAATACAGAAATGATGTTTTCAACCCACTAAAACTGTAGTTGAAATCGGGAATTTGTGGTTTGTTCAGCACAAATGCCTTGGGGTTGCCTTGACTAGCTAGCCGATCTATATGGGGTCCTCCTGGATAGGGCAATCCCATCACTTTTGCACATTTATCAAAAGCTTCACCTGCAGCATCATCAATGGTTTGACCTATCACTTGCATGTCATCATACCCTTTTGCCAATACGATTTGAGAATTGCCACCTGACACCAACAAACAGAGGAATGGATAGGTGGGCATGTGTTCGGTTTCCTTTCCTTGAGAAATGAAGTGTGCCAGCACATGCGCTTGCAAATGATTGACATCTAATAATGGAATTTGTAATGCATGGCACATTCCCTTTGCAAATGATGCACCTACAAGCAGTGAGCCCAAAAGTCCTGGTCCACGAGTAAAAGCAACAGCACTTAAATCGCACTTATTAACATTGGCTTGCTTTAAGGCTTCGTGTACCACTGGAATAATATTTTGCTGGTGAGCACGAGAAGCAAGCTCTGGCACTACGCCACCGTATGAGGCGTGAATGGTCTGATTGGCAGTGACATTTGAAAGCATCACACCGTCTTTTAGCACAGAGGCCGATGTGTCATCACAAGAAGATTCAATGCCCAGTATTATTATTGGCTTCATTATTGTAGTGGATCGTTAGAAGGAAAAACTAAGTCGTGTATTATTAAGAAATGCTCTTGATTTCTTAACAAGGATTAGATGTATGTTATGGCAAATTTTAGTTACTTTTGTCAATTAAAGCTCAAAAGTATAAAAAAAACACTTAAGATAGTCGGATTTTTGATTGCAGGGATAGTTTTATTTCTTGCTTCAACGTATATTTTGTTGCAAAACAACAAGATACAGAACTTCCTTGTTCGAAAAGTGACCACAGAACTCTCCTCTACACTACACACCAAAGTCACAGTAGGACATATATCATTCCTGCTTTTCAACACTATCACTATTGACAATTTAAGCATTGATGATTTGAAGCATAAATCACTGCTTAGTATCAAAAGCTGCCATGCGTCATTTGATTTTTTTAAACTTTTCGCAGGGCAAGTGATTGTTCACTCACTCACTTTGGATGGACTTTACGGAAATATTGAGATGGATAAATCTGGAAAGTCAAACATTGATTTCATCCTCCGGGAATTGAATAAGAACAAAAATAGCAAAGATTCGAATGTGAGGTACAAAATTAGTCGGTTTATATTAAAGCATTCCTCATTCAATTTCACCAACTATAAATCGGTCCTTTCAGCCGCAGACAACTTGTTCAATTCCAATAAATTAAGATTTACTGGCATCGACATTGATCTTTCGATAGATTTCATGAACAAAGACTCACTAAATGCCACACTACACTCATTATCAGCCAATGAGGGCTCTGGGCTGTCGGTTAGCAATCTATCCACTAAAATTATTGCAAATACTAAGGAACTGAAACTACCATACATTTCAATAGCACTACCTCATTCAGAGATACAACTTGAAGCTGTCAGCTTTCGTTATGACAGCCTGGTAAATTTGAAAAATTTTGAAGAAAAAGTGAAACTAAGCCTGCCCATTAAGTCCGCATACATTTCATTCTCAGATCTTAAAGCTTTTGCTCCACAACTTGCAGATGCACACGGTGCGGTGAGACTAAAAGGAGAGGTGTCGGGTAGGATTGCGAATATTCGGTTGAAGAAAATTGATGTTGCTTACGGTGCATCAATGACAATGAAAGGAGATTTGGACATCAGTGGGCTTCCCCATTTGGATGATGTTTTTTTGTTTGGAAAATTGACCGAGCTTAAAGCGAGCAAGCATGACATTCAAGACTTGGTGGCAGATGTAACCCGAAAACCATTTTTCCTACCCAAAGAGATTGACAAACTGGGCATGCTCAAATTTAAAGGAACTGTGTCTGGATTTATGAACAACTTGGTTACTTTTGGTCACTTAGACACTAACCTAGGTGATGTATCTGCCGATGTGCTATTTAAGTTTGAAAACCAGATGAATGACTTAGCATTTAATGGCAACATCAAAACCAATAATTTTGAATTGGGGAAATTGCTTCCTGAAAGCAAACTGGGCAATGTTACACTTGAGTTTACCACTTCAGGAACTAAAAAGCAAAACGAAGCGCTCAAAGGAAAAGTAAGTGCTGACATCGCATTATTGACTTTCAATAATTACGCCTTCAGAGACATCACACTCGAGGGCAAATATGATGGCAAAGGATATGATGGGTATTTAGACATCGAAGATCAAAATATTATTGCCAACTTCAACGGGAAAGTCGATTTGACAAAACAACTACCAGTTTACAACTTTGAATTAATGGTATCAGGGGCGCGTCTCCATGAATTAAATCTAATTAAGTCTTACCCCAACAGCGAATTGTCATTTAACACAAAAATCAATCTGGTGGGAAAATCGTTAGACGATATTAATGGTGTTATCCGATTTGAAAACATCGACTTTTTTAATCAAAACAAAAGGATCAACTATGATAGAATGCTCATTTTCACGAGAAATGAAAATGATTTTACGCATTTTGCCATCACCTCTGATTTAATCAACGGCTCGGTAAGTGGTAATTTCAGATACAGTTCTTTGGGTCGGACGTTTACGAATATTATTCACAAATATCTTCCATCCATTCCGCTACCTAAAGTGACCACCGAATCCAAAGAGGACAATCACCTTGATGTGGATCTAACCATCGGCAATTTGTCTCACATTACTCGGGTATTAAACCTTCCCTATACCACCGATGGAACATCTACTTTGAGAGGGTTTATTGACGAAAAATCCAATGAAATATCCATGCAAGCATTCGTTCAGACTTGTAATATAGCCAAACAGCGCATTGACAGCATTCAGCTTTACATCTCTTGCCCGCAAGACAAACTACAACTGAACACTACGGCAAAACTAGTTGACAACAAAGGATTTACAAAAGTATCATTGGTGTCATCGGCATTTGATAACGAACTGACCAATAAACTTATCTGGAAAAATTCTCTGGCTGTTAATAATGCTGGAGAATTAGACCTTAAAGCGCATATAATCAACAACAATGGTAAATTAGCTGCACAACTCTCGGTGCTACCATCACAAATCATTATTTCTGATTCAACATGGAATCTTGGGCGCAGTACCGTTAATATAAATGCTGACAGCACCATTAGCATTCAAGATTTTAAATTTGGGAAAAGTGCAACTCAATTCGTACATGTAAATGGCGTAATTTCGAAAAACCATAAGGATAGTTTGAACCTTAGTATGAGCAAACTAAACCTTGATTTTGTAATGAAAATAGTAAAATTGCAAGGAATTAGTTTGGGTGGCTTGGTTTCGGGAAAAGCGACTTTATTCGGAGTGTTGAATCAACCTATCTTTGAAGCAGGTCTTTTTGTGAAAGATTTTTCATTGAATAACAAATTGATTGCCGATGGCTATGTCAATTCTAAGTGGGACAAACAAAATAGCATGTTGGTGGCACACGGCACCTTTCTTGATAATAAAAAGGACACAGTCCTGACTGCCAAGGCTGTCTACACGCCTCGCACCGATACCAAAGATGTGATGTATCACTCCAAACGCACCAGCCTTGAATTTCTATCGAGGTATTTTGGCAATATTGTAGAAAATTTCAAGGCCTATGCATCTGGAGATATTCGCATGTATGGCCCCTTGAAATACGGAGTGACATTCGAAGGAGATGCGTTAATAAAAGATGCTCAATTCACCATCTCTAGCATGCACACATCCTATTCTTTTTCTGACTCCATACACATGACATCGAAGGTGTTAGAATTCAAAAATATTAAAGTATTCGACCAAGAAAAGAACCCTGCAACACTTACCGCAACACTCAAACACAATGGATTATTCCAACATCTTAAGTATGACCTCAAATTAAAAGGAAACAACATATTGGGAATGAACACCAAATCTGAGGATAATGAATATTTTTTTGGGAAAGCTTATGCTAAGGGAAGTGTGCGGATTTTTGGTGATGAGAAAGAAACAAATATAATGGTGGATGCTGTAACACAGCCCAAAACAAAATGCTACACCCAAATGGGAGGTGCGTCAATGGTTGCAGACAATAATTTTGTAAAATTCATCAATAAAAATCAGCACCGAAAGGAAAAAGAAAAGCCAACTGCTAGCTCGGAAACTAATGTGATAGTGAAAACAAACCTTCAAATTGAAGTAACACCCGATGCAGCAATGGAGCTAATCATTGACCCAAAATCTGGTGATATGATTTCTGGAAATGGAAATGGGAATTTGCGGGTTGAGTTTGACTCCAAAAGCCCTGTCAAACTATTTGGCACATACACCATCAACAAAGGCAACTATCAATTCACCCTGCAAAATGTAATCAGAAAAGACTTCAAAATTGATAAAGGAAGTACGATAGAGTGGAATGGAAGCCCATTTGGAGCGGAGGTAGATATTCGTGGCATCTATTCAGTAACAGCTTCACTCTCAGATCTGATGGATGTAAAGCAATTAAGCACCATCACCACCAGAACTTCGGTGCCTGTCAACTGCGTATTAGAGCTGTCAGACAACCTCATGAAACCAGTTGTGACATTCGATATCGAATTACCAACAAGTGACGACGGGGTAAAACAGTTGATTAAGAACATCATCAGCACCAATGAAATGATGAACAAACAAATGATATACTTATTGGTATTCAATAAATTTTTCACGCCTGAATACCTTCGAAATTATTCATTCGGAGGAAATGAGATGCTTTCACTTGGATTGACCACTGTGAGTGCTCAACTCAATAGTTGGTTTTCCAAAATGATTAACAGCAACAATGTGTCACTCGGATTGGATTACAAAAAACTGACGAATATGAGTTCGGATGAATACAAAGCACAGATTCTCTATCAACCAAACAAAAGATGGATAGTGAATGGTAATATGGGCTACAGAGCGGACAATTATAGCACTAATAAATTCATAAAGGACGTGGATGTGGAATACCTACTTACTGATGAAGGCGCTTTCAGAGCCAAATTATACAACCGCACTGTGGACAAATACCAAGTGGGAACTGCTGTAGATATGCAAGGAATCAGTTTGATGTACAAAGAAAACTTCTCTGACATGAATGAAATGAAAAACTATTACTTGAACCTGATCGGTGTGGGCAAAAAGAAATGAGATAAAACACACTGAAACTTTAGATAAACTAAGTATTTCAAATGTGTTTTTTAGAAATGTGAAATCTCGCTATATATACCTATCCATCAGTTATGTAGCTTGCAACTAAACCCTTGTAAGACTTAAATCCTTAAAAAATGTCACTCCAAAAAACAACCAATTTCACGTACCAATGAACAGCATGAGCATAAAGAACATATCGTACTCGTTGACTATAAAACTTGCACTAGTTGCACTCCTACTTATTTTGCCGGGCATGGCTATAGGACAGAACATTGATAAATTGTTTGTGGAAATGCCCACAAAGCTCTATGCCGGTATGAGTAAACAAAATAAGTTGGAATTGATGGAATACCACAAATCTCAATTGGCTGACTCGATGGAGAATAGAATGGGCAATAAAGTATATTTGCAAAAACTAGATACTGCCAATCAATTGCTGGTAATTAGGACATCTCCCTTCTCTACATTGGAGATGAAGCGCTTCAATACAGACAAACAACAGTTCGTTGGATTGATTCGCACTGTTTGTGCGCCCGTTTGTCATTCTTCTATTGCGTTTTACACCACGAAGTGGAGGTCTGTGGA
>CANIXM010000026.1 GCA_947471245.1 Paludibacteraceae bacterium
AGGACTGCTCCCATTTAGCGCCTCCTTCTGGCACCGAAATTGAAGGTTGCGAAAAGCAACAATAGGAAGAAAGAAAAGCAAGAAAGCAAAACATCGACTTTCTCATATTTCCTAGTGATGATGTTATTGTTATATTTGGTTTACAGATAAATTACAATTGTGTGAAGATAAGAAATTAATTTCAATTCATTGACATAAAAAATGAGGATATATTCATAAATTTATGAACATGCCCTCATTTTTTTCGGTTTGCGATAGTTGCCTGCGGCGATATTTCGCTACGCGGATATTGGTAGATAGTTGCTACGCGATATTGATGGATATCAATGAACCTATGAACTCTATGAACTCTATGAACTCTATGAACTTTATGAACCGATAAACCTACAACCCAATAAACTCTATGAACCAAAAAACCGATGAACCAATAAACTATTCCCCAATATTGATTGCAAAATAGGTGGTCTTACCGTTTGGATAAAAGCCTACAATAAACAGGGCTTTCTCTTGTGTGCCGTTATTCACTACAGCATCAAAGGCAGTTTGGACGTCTTCTACTGCTTTTATTGGCTGATTGTTGATTTTCATGACTATAAAACCTGGTTTGATGCCTTGCTCGGCAAATTTACCTTTGGTGATGGACTCCACTTCTACACCATAGTCCAGTTGCAATTTATCTTTTTGCTTAGCGTCTATTTCCTTGAACTTTGCTCCCAGCACTTCGGCACTAGAGTGTGATGACACAACGCCGGTATTGCCTTGACGATTTTTAAGTTCCACATTTAATTTCACCACATTATCACCTCGAAGCACGTCCACTGTTATTTTATCTCCAGGGCTATATTTGCCTATTTGCTCTTGGAGTTCAGCCACCGAACGCACCAACACTCCATTGACATTGATGATTACATCTCCTTCTTTTACACCTGCTTTCTTAGCGGCACTTTGTTCGCCAATTTTTCCTACATAAGCACCTTGCATGGTTTTCAGGTTTTTGTCTTTGGCTAGTTTGTCGGTGATGTCGCTTATCTCAATACCCAAAACTGCACGCTGCACCACACCATACTGACGGATGTCTGCCACCACTTTTTGGACAATACTCACAGGTACAGCAAATGCATAACCAGCGTACGAACCTGTCTGAGATGCTATGGCGGTATTAATACCCACCAATTCCCCCCGAGTATTGACCAAGGCTCCACCACTATTACCGGGGTTGACAGCCGCATCGGTCTGGATAAACGATTCAATTTTCATGTTAGAACTGATAATATTAATGTTGCGCGCCTTGGCACTCACTATACCTGCTGTGACAGTAGAGGTGAGGTTAAATGGATTGCCCACAGCGAGCACCCATTCCCCAATCTTTAATGAGTCGGAATTACCAAAAGCGATGGTGGGAAGTTTTTCGGCTTCTACTTTGAGCAATGCAATGTCAGTATTGGGGTCAGCACCAATGAGCTTAGCTTTAAAAGTACGCTTGTCATTGAGCGTAACTTCAATTTCGGCTGAGCGGTCAATGACATGATTATTAGTTACAATATATCCATCTGGTGTGATGATAACACCCGAACCAGCCGCTTCTTGCATGGGTGATTCTCGTTGCTGTGGAAACTGCTGTTGTGGGCCGAAGAAATATTCAAAGAATGGATCATTCGAAAATGGATTTTGCTGACGCATCACTGGAATTTTTGTTTTCACGTGAACCACCGCATGGACTGAAAGTTCGGCAGCAGTAGTAAAATCGGAATAGACAGGTGCTACCACCGGCATAGTGCGTGTTAGGGTTGCTGGTGCTCCACCTTGAGCAGACACACCACCCACAATAAACAACAATAAAACCAATTGTTGGAATTTTCTTAATCGTCTCATAATCATAAGGAATTTAAGTTACAAATGTATCACAGCATTTAAACTCGGTAATAAAAAAAAGTTTTCAAAAATGCAGTGTTGAGAATATCTGAGAATTTAAACGCGAAAATAGTCAAAAAGTCAACTCTTTGAAACAATTATCACCACACATTTATCGAAAATTAAGAATGAGAAAATGAGGATTAACGGGCTTTAACGAAGGATGTGGACTTTGTGAAAATAACTTATTCAAAACTTGAAGCAATTTCGTTCTTATTATGTCACAAAAGATATCACAGATTTAAGAATAGAATGAAAGTACATAAACTCAAACTTTAAAGAATGGGGATATATTTCAAATTATTATTAGACTCCTACTATTTATTTCTTTACTCCCCAACCAAGCATCCTCACAGATGCTTGGTTTTGCGTTTATACAATACGACTGTTTGTATCTTCAGTAAACCTCCGACATTTCAAAGTGCTGTCAGTTTCTGAAAAATACCCTTCAAAAAAGCACTGCTGTAAGCATATATATTTGTATTTTTGAAAATTTAGTTTTTAAAACTAACTATCATCTTCTTACATCTGATAAATTCCGACACAAACATGTATAAAATAATTATACTAACAATTACACTTTTACTATTATCCTGCAATTCGAAAGAAGGACAACAAAAACACAATTCACACGAAAAACTGGCTGACAATCCTGAATTAATTGCAATCTACAACAGCGACCAATCGGATCGAAAAGCAGAAGTCATTGATTGGGCAATGGTTGCAAAAAATGACAAAGTGCGCAGAGCTAAAGTAAATGCATTGCTTTCTGCAAATAAAGTCCGCACTGCTTTGGACTATCACCACGCTGCACTGATATTCCAACACGGAACGAATTTCCTTTCTTATCGAAAGGCAATAGAACTGATGAAAAAATCGATAGAACTCGACCCCAGAGCAAACAAATGGCTATTGGCTAGTGCCATAGACAGGTATAGATTAAGCACTTTTCGGTCGCAGATATTCGGCACTAATTATAAAATAAACAAGGATGGCAGATGGGAATTGCCCAACTACGACTCAACAGTAATGACCGATGCTGAAAGAATAGCACATGGAGTAGAAACCTTGGCACAACAACGAGAAACACTAAAGCAGTTGAACAAAAAACAACTTACAGAGCTGTTTAAAATGGGAAAAAGTGTGGACGAAATAATTCAATTTATCAAAAAAGAAGACATTTCAAACTCAGCCTATGATTTGACAGCGGGTGCAATTACTGACTTAGGGCATCAGTTACTGAACCAAAACAGAAACGAAGAAGCATTGGCGATTTTTAAATTAAACACAGAATTATACCCTAACGAGTTCAAAACTTTCAATATTTACGGAAAATGTTTACATGCTATGGGTTATAAACAAGCGGCAATAGTGGCGCTAAAGAAATCTTTAGTTTTGAACCCAAAGAATGAAAATGCAAAAAAAACAATATCTGAATTAGAATAATCATGCTTTTTAATTCCATAACCTTCGCCGTATTTTTACCTGTTGTTTTTGCACTCTACTGGTTTGCCACCAAGGGAAATGTAAAATTCCAAAACATGCTGCTACTCGTGGCTAGCTATTATTTTTATGCTTGTTGGGACTGGCGGTTTCAGCTGCTACTCCTATTTTCGACGCTACTTGACTACTACGCAGGCATCAAAATAGACGAAGAATCAGACAAAAATAAAAAAACCTATTGGTTGTATCTAAGTGTGGTGGTCAACGTGGGATTGCTGGCAGTGCTTAAGTATTACAATTTCTTTGTTGCGTCATTTTCTGATGGGCTAGGTCTGTTGGGGCTTGACATTGAATTGAGTTCGCTACAATTGATCATCCCTCTTGGTATTTCATTTTACACATTTCATGGTTTGTCATACATTATCGACATTTATAATGATAGAATAAAACCCGAACGCGATGTGGTAAACTATGCGCTTTTTGTAAGTTTTTTTCCATTACTGGTGGCTGGTCCAATAGAAAGAGCCACCCATCTACTGCCACAGCTAATCAAGAAACGAGAATTTTCTTATTCAGACGCTACCGATGGACTGCGACAAATACTATGGGGTTTGTTCAAAAAAATAGTGATAGCTGACAATTGTGCCAAATTTGCCAACCTAATCTTCGAAAATCACACCCACTATTCCGGAAGTACACTTGTGGTGGGCGCATTGTTTTTCACATTTCAGATATATGCCGACTTTTCAGGCTATTCGGATATTGCCATTGGTACTGCTCGGCTTTTTGGCATCAGTATCATGAAAAATTTCGCCTTTCCATACTTTTCAAAAAACATCGCTGAATTTTGGAGACGGTGGCACATTTCCTTATCCTCTTGGTTCAGGGATTATGTGTATATCCCCCTTGGTGGAAGTAGAATGGGACGTTGGAAGAGAATTCGAAATACAGGAATTGTTTTTCTAGTCTGTGGATTGTGGCATGGAGCCAACTGGACATTTGTGGTATGGGGACTGCTCAACGCACTCTACATGCTACCTTCTATACTTTTTGGGAGCAATAAAAGTAATAACGAAAAAAACAATCCAACCACTTCTATCAAAGAATTATTGGGCATTGCTATTACATTTGGGTTGACGGTAATCGCTTGGATTGTGTTTCGTTCCACCAGTGTGACAGAGGCCATTGCTTACCTCAGCGAAATGTTTTCAACTACT
The DNA here is from genome assembly GCA_947471245.1 of Paludibacteraceae bacterium. GTDB lineage: Bacteria > Bacteroidota > Bacteroidia > Bacteroidales > Paludibacteraceae > Paludibacter. Next base: position 4,572 of record CANIXM010000026.1, read on the forward strand.
TTATTTTCAATTCCAGACTTTCCAGAGCTCAAAAAAGCAAAGCATGTAGCCATACTAACAGGAATATTTATGATGGTAGAATGGCAGGGCAAGAAACAAGAATACGCCATAGAGAAACTAGGATCTGACTGGAATAAACCGCTAAGATGGGCAATGTATTATGCCATTACGCTACTGATTTTGAATGAGGCAGGCCCTGAACAGCAATTTATTTACTTTCAATTTTAATACTTTAATCTGGTCTGTGGCAACCAATTATTAAACAAATAAAAGTATCACCATCCCAGTAATGGGCACATTAGATTAAGTAAAACGGATGCAAAAATTCCTTGTAAATACATTCATATATATACTGCCAATCATTGTCATAGGATGGTCGGCAGAGTTGCTATTGAGGAATATCCCAAATGACTACCAAATAAAAAAACAGTATCTCGACAAAAATGCAGAAAGCATCGAAGTGCTATACTTAGGCAGTTCACATGCATTTCACGGCATCAATCCAAACCACTGCACAGTCAACAGTTACAACGCCGCTCTTAGTTCACAATCCATCGACTACGACTATGCGATTCTGAAAAAATACGAAAGCCAGTTTAATCACCTAAAGTACATTGTTATCCCAATTTCATATTTCACATTGTATTCTAGATTAGAATCATCCATAGAGGCATCGTTGGTAAAGAATTATGTAATCTACTACAAAATAAACACTTCCAACAAGTTCACTAACCACTTTGAAGTGCTTAGTAGCAAGCCTTTCGCTTTATTTAAAAGGCTTTACTCCTATTACATTCAGAGAAATACACGAAGGTGCGCAGAGCTAGGATGGGGAATGAATAACGATTTGCGCAGCGACACAGACCTTCTGCGATCAGGAAAAGCAGCAGCATTCAGACACTCAGGTAATATCAATGAGTATTATGAATTAAACGTACAAGTAGTCAAAGGTATCATCGAATGGGCTAAATCAAAAGATATTAAGGTAATTCTCTACACACCACCAGCCTACAAAAGCTACACGAATGAGTTAGACAGCATTCAACTCAACCAAACATTGATAACTATGAAAAGGATAGATGATCAATATGAAAATGCGGCGTACTACAATTTATTGACCGACTCGGCATTTGTGGCAAATGACTATTATGACGCAGACCATTTGAACGAAATTGGTGCAAAAAAATTGACAAAACTACTGGATGGTATAATCACTAAAGAGATTGACCACGTGATCAAATAGTTGCAAACTTGTCAAATGGTGAACTCAAACTCTTACTTCAAAATTCAATCCACATACACTCAGCTACCTAAATGGCTGCAAAATAGTCAGCAATTGCGCTTTGGTATGTACACCAGCTTGCTTATGAACGATTTGTCCATTCTTAAAAATCATGAGCGTAGGTACACTTTGTATTTGATACTTTGCGGCTAATGGTTGATTTTGATCCACATCGATTTTGATGATGCGAACTTGTTCACCCAGCTCATCAGCAATTTGCTTTAAAATTGGCGCTTGAGTTTTACAGGGACCACACCACACAGCATGAAAATCTACAATCACAGGACGATTTTCATTGATTAATGTTTCAAAATTTCCTTTCATTTGTATGCTGTATTTTTAAAGATTCAGGCTTCAACAATCAACTTTTCAAAATACATGGCAAACGAACGGTATAAAAAATGGGTCCATTTGCCAAATGGGACTATAATCAATGCCCACTGAACCAGCACTGTAAGGTGTACCAAATACAGCCACTTGTTGCTCTCAAGCAAATCCAAGTCGATAAACAATCTGACTAGCAGCGCAGTAAGTCCCATGAGCAACAGCCATACTACGAAAAACCAATCGGAAGGCTGTGAGTGTTTGGTCACTGCTTTGCTTTTCTTGATTCGGTTTCCCACAAAATCTACTGTCACCACAAAAATAATCAGGCTCTCCACATAGCCAAGCACTATCACAAAGAGGTTTTCACTTCCAAACCAATCCAAAAACACAGTGGTAAATAGCAAAGACAAATAGGCTATCACCAATATTAAGTGCTCCAGCCAACGCACCTGATTATCATCACAACCCAACGCACGCTTTTGGGTAAACATGTGAATGAATAGTTCGCCGATGCTGTTGATGTATTTGGATGGAGTCACCTCCACTTTGGGTTTCCCGATGGTAAACCACCACATGCGGATAATGTTGGGCAATAAAATCACCACCCCTACTGTTCCAATGGCAATCATCTCAAAATAATGTCCAAAATGTAGCATGGGCTCCAATTCAAAATGAACTGCATTGGCAAAAGCAATCACTCCCACTAATGCAAGTACAAATACTGTCAGTGTCAATGGTAAGGATTTGTACAAAAGTCCTGAAAAGCCTGTCCAATCGTATTTAGCTGTCAGCCAACGACGCAATGACATCATCAGTTCACCAGGATTGGCATCTTGAGGACACTGAGTTGAACATTCGCCACAGTAGTAACAGCCCCAAGGTTTGAGAGATGACTTGATTTCATCCTCCAGTCCTAACACACTCAAACGAACCATTTCACGTGGAAAGGAATCATCCTTGCTGGAAAGCGAGCACACTGCTGTACAGTTGCCACAGTTATAGCAAGCATTAAAATTGGCAGAACCAAATGCATTTAGCTCTTTTGCAAATTTTGGATTGATTTTAGCCATTATTTGTTCAATTTATAGGTATAATATTCATCCATATCGTCTATATCGCCAGTTTTGACCACTCCATATTTGACCAGCGACATGAGGTAATACACCACATCTGGCTTAGGCATTGACAGTTTGGTAGTCAACTGATCAATAGTCATATCACCTTCTGCCAATGCATCGGTGATGCTTTTCTTAATCCGTGCAAACTCTTTCAGATTCTCTTTCGCCTGTTCGGACACGCCTATTTTATCACGGAGGTATTTGGCTGTTTTACCTTTTTCTACTTCTTCCATTGTTCAATAATTATGAATTAGTATTTATACAAGTGCGTCAATCATGCTCATAATCTCCGCACTGGAGTAGGCTGTAAGATTGATAGCATCGGGAGCACACACTGGAGCACACATACCACATCCTTTGCACACGGTGTTATTGATGACTGCTATCTGTTTTCCACTGTCAGTAACTGTGGAATTGATGGCATCAAACGGACAAGCTTCTGTGCATGCGTCACACCACGAGCAGCGGTCGGCATCCACTATCGCCACAATGGGTGGTGTTTCTAAAGAACCCTTACTGATGTATGAATAAGATTTGGTAGCTGCAGAAAGTGCTGAATTGACTGATTCGGTGATATTTTTTGGACTTTGACAAGTACCTGCTATCGTTATTCCATCTATGACCGTTTCCACGGGTCGGAGTTTCATGTGTATCTCGTTGTAGAACTGATCACGACCTTTGGGTAACTTGAATAAACTACCCACCGTATTGTCTGCCCGTGGCACCATACCAGTGACCAACACCACTAAGTCAGCTTCAATTTCAATTTCTTTGTTTTGAGTCAGAATATCTTTTATTTTGACGATGGTTTTCCCATTTTCAATTGTTACCTGAGGAGGTTTATTGCCAAAAGATTGAAGATAAATATCGCCCGACTTTAATGACTCAGCATAAATCATTTCTTGCTTACCGTAAGTGCGCACGCCACGTGTAAAATGAAAATTATTCAGATCGGTAAACTTCTTACGAGCCATCACGGCGGTATGAATGGTAGTGGTGCAACAATTTCGTGAGCAATATTTATTTTCCCCATCCACCTGCCTGCTACCTACACAATAGATATAGGCTACATTTTCAACTGTCTTTCCATTGTAAAGCAGTTTGCCTTCGGGTGATGCATCCACCAGCTTTTTGAACGCAGGCAATGTAATGACATTGTCAGCCATTTTATATCCAAACTCATTGTCCTGTGGCGTATAAGATTCAAAACCAGTGGCTACCACCACCGAACCTACATGACATTCTGTGGTAGGGGCATCTGCTTGAACATTATTTTTCAACGTAAGTGTAAAATCACCTATGCTTCCTTTGGCGTTGACCAACTCAGTGTGGGTAAGAATGGTGATATTATCGCGCTTCAATATTTCAGCATAGATACGCTCAGACAATTCACTCCCTTTTTCAGTAGTGCCAAACAAGCTCCCCCACTGTGCCACATGTCCACCTACATTCGCTTCTTTTTCAATTAGCACCACTGGATTATTCTTATCGGATAGTGTAAGAGCAGCTTTCATTCCAGCTATACCAGCTCCAATGACGGCTATGGTTTTTTCGGCTTCAATTCTGATTGGGTTCAAAGCTTCGGCATATCGAGCTTTGGCAATGGCAGCTTTGACAAGGTGTATGGCTTTTTCGGTAGCTCCTAACTTGTTGTCTGAATGTGCCCATGAGGCTTGCTCACGAATATTGGCATGAACGTATGTATATTTATTGAGGTTGGCACGTTCAGAAACATTACGAAAAGTGAGTAAATGCAGTTTTGGAGAACAGGATGCCACTATCACACCATCCAGTCCATTGGCAGTGATGTCATCCACCATGTCCTTCTGGTTAGAATCAGAACATGCAAACATGGTAGTGCGTGACAAATAAACACAATCCTCACTTTCTATTGCTTGACGGACTTTTTCTACATCCACATAATCGGATATATTGCCCCCACAATGACAGATATAAACTCCTATTTTTTTCTTCATGACTGTTGGATTAAATAACTTATTGCTTCTGATGACGCTGACCCTGCTGATAGTATGGAATCTGGAATGTCCATTGGTCCAGATGCGGTGCCGGCTACAAAAACGCCCTCAATACTGGTTTTGGCTGGTTGCGACATGAGGTCCGACTGACCTACAAATTGATAGGGGTCTAATGCCAATGTTTCATTTTCAAACAATTCGCTCACTCCTCTATTGGCCAATGCACCCACAGATAAAACCACCAAATCGTGGTCGGCTTCCATTACTTTTCCTTTAATGATATCTTCATAGCGAAGGGTGAGATTACCGTTTTCCTTTTCATTAATGGTACCAATTTTTCCTTTTACAAATTTTACTCCCATTCCTTTTGCCTGTTCGTAGAACTCGTCAAAGCCTTTTCCGAAAGAACGAATATTAATATAGTAAATGGTGATATCAGCCATGGGTAAAGCTCCCATCAGCAGTTGGGCTTGTTTGATGGAATACATGCAGCAAATTTGTGAACAAATGGGATTGCCCACTGACTCATCACGTGAACCTGTACAAAGCACATAAGCAATTTTATCAGGCACTTTGCCATCGCCAGGGCGTAACACAGTGTTATAAGGTCTAGTAGGAGCTATCTCGCGTTCCATTTGCATGGAGCTTAGCACATTGGGAAATTTCCCAAACCCATAACGAGGGATATTCAGTGGGTCGAACAGTTTAAAACCAGTGGCTAGCACCACTGTTTTAACATGTAGATCCAGCACTTCCTCTTCCATCGTAAAGTCGATACAATTGGTAGGACAAGCTCGTTCGCAAGCGCCACAGAGCGTACAATTAGCAATGTCGATGGCTGCTGCTTTGGGGCTACAGATGCTAAATGGAATATAGGCAGCTTTTCTGCCCACGAGTCCAAATTGATATTGGTCTCTTACGTTTACGGGACAGGCTTTCTCACAAAGTTGACATGCGGTGCAGTCCTCTACTTTCACATATCGAGGGGCTTTTTTTACAACAGCCGTAAAACTATGGTCTGCAGTGCGGCGAATATTGCTGACTTCGCTACCAGTAAAAATGGTAATATTGGGATGGCGAGAGATTTCTGACACCTTAGGGGTGGTGATACAAGCCGAACAATCCAGGGTAGGAAACACTTTGCTCAGTAGAATCATCTTACCACCTACCGACAAATCTTTTTCGACCACCAACACCTTAAAACCTGTGTTGGCTAAGTTCAGTGCCGTTTCTCCTCCAGCTATTCCAGCACCTATTACTAGCGCATCATAGCTAATATTTTTTCTATTTACCTCCATAGGTTTAAGGATGTAAGGATTTTAGTAAATACTCATTAAAACTTCTAACCTGCTTGACAAAAGACTCACTACACACAGAGCACAATGCCGCCATGCGCAGTCGAGCTGGTTCTATGCCATTGGCTTTCATCAGCTCATGTGTTTTGCCAACCAGATGACCCGTTTTTTCGGTGCACGATTCCCCGTACACACAGTCGCTACCATCGGCAGCTATAAACACGCCATCAAATCCCCGTTGGTAAGCATGCATAATCCACGACGGTTTTATCCCACTGGAGCAAGGCACCGTGATGGTATAAACTGTAGGAGGATAATGGAGTTTCAATAACCCCGCCATATCAATAGCGGGGTCAGAGATTTTCTCGGTGGAAAACACAAGGATTTTCGCACTTTTTGTTGAGTTTTCGGCCATAGCTGAAAATTTAGTTTTTCTTCATGTAAACTTTGAAATAACCGTTTTCTTCCACGGCACCAAGGTACTCATGACCTTGTTTGTTGCACCATTTTGGGATGTCAGATTTCGTTCCTTCATCGGCAGAAAGTATCTCCATGATATCTCCCTCTTCGATGGTTCCAATAGCCTTTTTGGCTTCCAATAGTGGTCCTGGACATGCTGTACCGCGTGCGTCAACTGACTTTGCCACTTTTACTGATTTCAATTCTTCTTCTGTCATGATATTTAATTTTTGAGTTAATAATACTTAGATCTGTTATATTTAGGTTCTTTAACGAATTAGTTGGGTGAAACCAAAGAATGAAATTTAAACCACAAAAGGTCAC
>CANIXM010000027.1 GCA_947471245.1 Paludibacteraceae bacterium
ATATTGGGACTCCGACTATCAGTTTGGGTTTTAGCGTTTTTCTCTCCCCCTTTTTCGGGGAGTCGGAGGGGGCTTTGTCTACATCATTTCACCCATTCTTGCTTGCATACTCTATGTTGTTATGCGGTTTATAAATCACCAATCCCAACGGGATGACATGATTGCAGAAAAAACATACCATACCTATCCCCAAACTAAGTGAAACAAGATCAATAGAAAAAATCATCACCCCCTCGTTCTCAAATTTCTTTCCCGACTATACACCAATTACCCCCGATTTAAGTACTTTTGTGTCGCGAAATTACAACGAATAAAATACCCATGCCCAGAATCAAAAATTTGGACACATAAGGGTATGATTGAAAAACAGAACTTGTCTCTCAGTTCCCCGTCAGCTGGCGGAGGTTAGGGGCATATTACTTAAACTAATGAAAGACATCGTAATACTATATTCAGGAGGCTTGGATAGTTCGGTAGCGCTGTGGCAACATGCAGAGCGTATTCGACTGGCCATCACGTTCAATTATGGTTCTAAACACAACTTGCGCGAAATGGAATACGCCAGTCGCAACTGTCAAACACTGGGCATTGAGCACCGAGTGATAGAGATAGACATGAATAAAATGGGGTTTGTGTCTGACTTGCTGCAATCAGGAGGTGATATTCCCAATGGGCATTACGAAGATGAAAACATGAAAAAAACGGTGGTGCCTTTCCGAAATGGCATTATGCTCAGCATAGCGGCGGGGGTTGCCGAGAGTATGGAGTGCGATAAATTGTTGATTTCCAATCATGCTGGCGACCATGCCATTTACCCCGATTGTAGAGAAAATTTCATTCAAGCCATGAGCCAAGCCATCAGTTTTGGGACCTACAATCACTGTTCCATCTTAGCTCCCTACACCAATCTCACCAAGCGAGAAATAGCCCTGATAGGCAAAGAAATAGGCGTGCCGTTTGAAAAAACCTACTCATGTTACAATGGTCAGGAAATGCACTGTGGCACCTGCGGTACATGTACCGAACGCAAAGAAGGATTAGCTGGATTTGATCCCACGCCCTATTTGGTCTGATTTTTGATAAAGTAGGCAACAATATACTTCACATTCCCTCTGCAGTTTATCCCGTCATGAACGGGAGTAGCGGCTTGTTGAGGCAATATTTTTAACCCATGCAAAAAATTAGGATACACATGGGCATGATTATAACCCACTAACCTCTCTCTGTTCCCCCGCAGTTTATCCCGTGATAAACGGGAGGGGTTAGGGGGCTTTTATTTTAAACTCATGAAAAAAGATTACGGCAACTATTCTATCCTCCTTTGCGCATTAATCGTGCTTTTTCTTGTAGCTATTTCTTTTATCCCTCCGTTCAAAAATGAGTATTTCGCATACAAAAAAAGTGACATCCTTCGGGATATAAAGGTCAAGAACAAATCAGTAGCCAAATTCAAATCACAGGTATTGGTAAAAAAGAGAACCCGCTTTCTAACAAAAAAATCCAAGAAACCCATTGAAATTCCTGCTGGAGTGATGGAGTTTGAAGATTTTTCGGCCAACGGTCAATACCTAGCGCCTTTCTTCCAAAAACTAGATAGTATCAATGTGCTAGGGCAACCCATTCGTATTGGTTTTTTTGGAGATTCGTTTACCGAATGTGAGATACTCACGGCCGATCTGCGTCAGCAACTACAAGTTAAATTTGGCGGCACAGGTGGTGGGTTTGTTCCGTTACGATTGGAATCGGCAGGTCCTAGTCCGTTGGCGGACATACAGCAGTCCAATTTTACGGGCTATTCCATCATTGCCAAAAAAGGAAAAATTGAGTATCAAGGCGTGGCAGGAAGATACTTTCTGGGACAAAACAATGCCTGGTTTTCTATGACATGCAAGCCTTATAGACCTTATACCAACAAAGCATCGCGTGCTCATCTTTATTTTACTCCGTTGAATCAGGTGAATGTGATAACCCACCGAGCAAACAAATCAGACTCTGCTCATTTTGACGCTTCGCCCTCACTTAAAATGATGGAAGTAAGGGGTGATGTTTCTTCACTTGCTTTTTCGTTTACTCATACAGACAGTGTTTTGGTCTATGGAGTGGGGTATGATAGTGACAAAGGAATAGGGTTGGACAATCTTTCAATAAGAGGTAATTCCGGCATTTCTTTAAACAACATAAGCACACGCAAGTTGAAGGAATTCAATGCGCTTCGTCCGTATGACCTGATAATTATGGAATATGGTCTGAATGCATTTTCTGCAGAAGGAAATTTCAGCTGGTATAAAAAGCGCATGATAGCAGTAGTCAATCGGATGAAAATGGCGTTCCCCAATGCGCAAATCGTGCTCATGGGAATGAGTGACAAGGGCGAAATGGTGGATGGAGAGGTGGTGACATGTGCCAGATTGCCCGAATTTATCGAGATGCAGCGTGAGATAGCGAGCGAGACGGGTATCTGTTTTTGGAATACCTTTCAAGCCATGGGAGGTGAAGGAACCATGGCCAAATGGGCACAGGGAGAACATTCGCTGGCTGCGAAGGACTACACTCATATTGGCATTGGAGCTGGACGATTTATTGCCAAAAAGATGGTAGCATCATTCCTACTCGAACAAGAAAAATACAAATAGATTATTTGAACCTAAAATTTTTTCAGATGCTAAAATCATACAGTTGTTTCCTACTGCTTTTCACATCATTACTTCCACTTTGTGCCCAGTCTCAGCGCGCAGGCACCATTCGGTTTAATGCCAATTCCAATCTTTCCATTTTTGAAGGTAAGGCTTGCATCCATGATGCTCATCATCAGTTGGACGGAGTATTCGAAAAGCTCTATGACCTGACTCAAACCAAGGAAGACACCTCCCAACTCATCATCATGCACATAGGCGATTCGCACATGCAGGGAGGCATGCTGTCTGGCCGAATCCGAAATCATTTTCACCACCATTTTGGCAATGCAGGTAGAGGGCTGATTGTGCCATACCGACTCTCCAGATCCAACGAACCACGTGATTACTGCATCAAATCCAATGTGAAATGGCAAAAATCTCGTTGCATCGAAAAATCCAACTCACTGCCCATAGGAGTTGGCGGCATATCGGTGGCTACCGATGAGTCCAAAGCCGATTTACACATTTCGGTCTTGGGAGATGAGATACAAGATTACTCGTTCAATAAAATTCGAGTTTTTGGAAAAAAAAATGCACTTACTCCAAATGCTGATGCCAATATTTGGGCTTATGCTGATGCAGATTCCAGTGTATTTGTGCTCAATGAACCCACAACCAATATTGACCTTTTTCGCCAAAATAGCGCTGATTATGTAACGCCAACACTTTTTGGAGGTGTGTCGCTTGAGAACAGTCACAAAGGGGTATTGTATCATGCCATTGGCGCCAATGGAGCGCATTATCAGGACTATGTGAAACATTCCGAATTTTTTTCTCAAGCAGCACTTCTACAGCCCGACCTGATTATCGTTTCACTTGGAACCAACGAAGCCTTTGGTGGAAGGTTTAATAAATCTGGATTTGTGTCTCAAATGGATGCGATGGTCACTGAATTAAAATCTCACAATCCCAATGCTGTCATCATGCTCACTACACCGGCCGAAGTTTACATCAAAAAAAAGGCGCGAAGAAAAAGGATGGTCAGTGCTCCAAACCGAAATTGTGACTTGGTAGCAGATGCCATTGTGGAATATGCTTCGGCGCATCATCTGCCCGTCTGGGATATGAACAGGATAACAGGCGGTGAGGGTTCTGCTAAAACATGGTTGAGTCATGACTTTTTGCGACCAGACAGAATCCATTTTACCGAAGCTGGATATGCTATTCAAGGTGATCTTTTCTTCAAATCATTCATCAGTAATTACAATTCGTATGTGGAATCTAGACATTGACAAAGTGCTCGAATTGCTTACCTACAATCCCAAGGAGCCGCTAATATTCAGCAGTGGGCTATTTCTATTTGTTTTCCTTGGGTTTTTGATGGTTTACAACCTGGTGAAACGCAAGTTTGATCTGAAGATAGCCTGGGTAACGCTTTTCTCTTATTATTTCTACTACAAGTCAAGTGGGATATTTTTCTTGTTGCTATTCTTTGTAAGCGTGACGGATTTCGTTATCGGCAATGCCATCGTGTCCCGCAAAACACAGTTGGGCAAGAAAATGCTGGTTTTCGTGTCCGTATCACTACACATAGTTTTACTTAGCTATTTCAAGTATTTCAATTTTCTAGTGGAACTGATTTTGTCCATTACCCATTCGCATTTTGAATTTCAGCATATTTTCTTGCCAGTTGGCATTTCGTTTTACACCTTCCAGTCCATGAGCTACATCATTGATGTGTACAGAGGTCACCTTCAACCTCTCAAGCGCTTTGTGGATTATACTTTCTTTGCCTCGTTTTTCCCCCAGTTGGTGGCAGGACCTATTGTTCGCGCTGTTGATTTTGTGCCACAGATTTACACCAATAATACAGTCACCAAGGAGATGTTTGGACGTGGTGTATTTCTCATCATGACAGGTCTTTTTAAGAAAGCCATTATTTCGGATTACATCAGCCTTAATTTTGTAGATCGTATTTTTGACAATCCGCTTTTGTACACCGGATTTGAGAATCTGATGGGAGTGTATGGCTATGCACTGCAGATTTATTGTGATTTCTCGGGCTATTCGGACATGGCTATTGGTATAGCTTTGTTGCTAGGTTTTCATTTCAAAGCCAATTTTAATTCGCCCTATAAATCAGCCACCATCACTGAATTTTGGCATCGGTGGCACATCTCACTTTCTACATGGCTGAAAGATTATTTATACATCTCATTGGGTGGCAATAGAAAGGGAAAGTTCAGAACGTACCTGAATCTTTTTATCACCATGCTCATAGGTGGTCTGTGGCATGGTGCATCGCTGAAATTTGTTTTTTGGGGGGCACTACACGGTGTGGCTTTGGGCGTCCATAAGTTCTGCCTAGGATTATTCCCCAAGTTGCAAGCTACGGGTGACAAAATGAAATGGTGGAGCAAAACACTGGGTGTAGTACTGACTTTTAATATCGTTTGCTTCGGTTGGATTTTCTTTAGAGCAGGCAATTTTGATATTGGTATTCAGGTCATTAATCAAATAGTCTATTCTTTCCATCCTGAAATTATTGGCGAATTTATCACTGGCTATAAATACGTATTCTCATTGATAGTGCTTGGCTATTTTCTACATTTTGTGCCTCAAACGTGGGAGGATTTCTCCTGCAAAACGGTAACTAAAATGCCCGTAGTTGCACAAGCAATCCTATTGACCCTATTGATAGTTTTTATTTTTCAAATCAAATCTGCTGTGATTCAGCCTTTTATTTACTTCCAATTTTAACAATTACTAAACAGATATTTATGAAAAATCAATTATTAATATCCTTACTCACCCTGTATAGTGTATTATTTCTTTCAGTTCTATTTGTTTTTATTTCAAACCAATTGGGAATAGATATTAACTCCATCTTTGTTTGGATTTTGATAGTTAGTATGATAGGAGTTGTTATTTATTTAATTGTTAGTCAAATTAATCCAAATAAAATAGAAGGCAAATTGATTTCAAGTAAATTAACACCACTATACAAGTTTATTGTACCATTAACAAGTTTTCTTGCATTTGTTTTTTATACTAGCCTTTATTTGCTACGACTTATTCCATCATTTGAACAAACTGTAATTATAGCTTTTGATTTATTTTGTTTAACATTCTTGATTGCTAGTTTTTTTCCATCAAGCCCTTTTGCTTGGTATTGTAAATTGTATTTATGTGAAGATAAACTTGTGATTGATGATTATTTTAAATGTACAGAAATCAAATATAGAGATATCGTTAATTTAGAGTGTTCACTTTTCAAAACTTATAGAATTGAAGTTGTGATTGATAACAAAAAGAAAAGTTATTATTTTATATCAACAATTTTTGAAGGCATTCTAATTTTCTATATTTCTCCAAACATAAAAAAGATTCACGAAATAATTAAAAGGAACAAGTAGATTGGTCTGTTAGTGGCTTTTTTAGCGTGCCACTATGATGGTTATAAATACGTATTTTCATTAATACTGCTTGGCTATTTTCTACATTTTGTACCTCAACGATTTGAAGATTTCTCCTCCAAAACAGTAACGAACATGCCCGTAGTGGCACAAGCAATCCTACTGACCCTGCTGATAGTTTTTATTTTTCAAATCAAATCTGCTGTGATTCAACCCTTTATTTACTTCCAATTTTAATACGAATTAATCATTTGAAGTTTTGAAAAACGACCTGTTTTTGCAAGGCAAAGTCATTTTTTGATTTGCTCAAAAAATCATTCTTTTTTAGTCAATTAGCAAAAAAAGTAGATGCAATCATTATCTTTGCAATCTAGTAGCAATAAAAATAAATTGCTTATAAAAATAAATGCTATGATTTCTGTACACCCACAATACATAAAAGACAACAATGGCAAAAAATCATTTGTCATTTTACCCGCCAAAGAGTTTAAAACTTTGCTCGAGAACTTGGAAGAGTTGGAAGATATTCGTCTCTACGACAAGGCCAAGAAAGAAGACGATGGTCAGCGCATTCCTATGGATGAAGCGTTTAGAAAGATTGAAGCAAAACGAAAAGGGAAAAGGGAATGACTTACAGCGTTCATTTCAAAAAGCATGCGCTTAAAGAGTTAGCCAAAATCAATGAGCCGTTTTACTCTCACATCAAACAAGCGATTTACAGTCTTGCAGACAACCCACGCCCACAAGGCTACAAAAAACTTAAAGGAAGAGATGGGTATCGCATCAGAGTGGGGAATTACCGTATTATCTACGAAATTTTTGACTCTGAACTGGTAGTGGATGTTATCGCACAGGGACACAGAAGGGAGATTTATGAGTAAAAATAAGCTGCCGTCCACAGTTCAGAGCCCTCGCTACGCAGAGCTATAACAATGCATAACCATGCAAAATGATTATTATTCAGCAGTTGTAAAAACGCCTCTTCAATAACTGGGAATATTCACATTTTTCTACCTCAAATCAAATCTGCTCTGATTCAACCCTTTATTCACTTCCAATTTTAATAGAAATTTCACATCGTGTTACAAGAAATATTTTCGTACTATCAAAAAACAAATTACTTTTGTTGTACAATCAGATAATATAACTTGTACAAATAACAACCTCTACAAATCATGGGAAAAGTATTGATTATTGGCGCCGGTGGCGTGGGTACTGTGGTGGCTAACAAAGTAGCTCAAAACACGGATGTATTTACAGAAATCATGTTGGCTAGTCGCACTAAATCCAAATGCGATGCCATCGCTGCGGATGTAAAAACTAGATTCGGCGTGGAAATAAAAACGGCTCAAGTGGACGCCGATGTGGTGCCAGAGCTAGTAGCACTTCTCAAGGATTTCAAACCAGAATTACTCATCAATGTAGCGCTTCCATACCAAGACCTTACTATCATGGATGCTTGTTTGGAAGCTGGTGTCAACTACTTAGATACCGCCAACTATGAACCAAAAGATGAGGCTCACTTCGAGTACAGTTGGCAATGGGCCTATCAAGACAAATTCAAAGCGGCAGGACTAACTGCTATTTTGGGTTGCGGTTTTGACCCTGGGGTAACCAGCGTTTATACCGCCTATGCTGCCAAGCATCACTTTGATGAGATTCAATACCTTGACATTGTGGACTGCAACGCGGGTGATCATGGTAAGGCTTTTGCGACTAACTTCAACCCCGAAATCAATATTCGTGAGGTGACTCAACGTGGAAAATACTGGGAAAACGGTGCTTGGGTAGAAACTGAGCCACACGAGATACACAAAGCGCTCAACTACCCAGAAGTGGGACCAAAAGAATCGTATGTGATTTACCACGAAGAATTGGAGTCATTGGTAAAAAATTTCCCTACTCTCAAACGCGCTCGTTTTTGGATGACTTTCGGACAGGAATACCTGACTCACCTGCGTGTGATTCAAAACATTGGTATGGCTCGAATTGACGAAGTAGAATACAATGGACAAAAAATTGTTCCCATCCAATTCCTAAAAGCTGTTCTTCCTAATCCGGGTGACTTAGGCGAAAACTATACAGGTCAAACTTCTATCGGTTGCAGGATAAAAGGAATTAAAGACGGCAAAGAAGTGACCTACTATGTGTATAACAACTGTAGCCACGAAGCCGCCTACAATGAAACAGGAGCACAAGGCGTAAGCTACACCACCGGTGTGCCAGCCATGATTGGTGCGATGATGTTTTTCAAAGGCGAATGGCGCAAAGCTGGCGTTTTCAACGTGGAGGAATTCAATCCTGACCCATTTATGGAGCAGCTCAACATTCACGGTCTACCTTGGCACGAATTGCACAACATTGACCTCGAATTATAAACGAATGAAACACTCATGCTCATAATTAAAAAAAAGATATAACATGGGCATGCTAAACAATACTAACTTCACATCCCCTCCTTCGGAGGGGCTTGGGGAGGCTTAATTTAATCCAAATGAAACACTCAATCATAGCCGTTTTCGTTTTTCTACTGGTGTCTTGTACAAGCAAGGTACCAGTAGATTATTCTACCCAGTGGACACAACTTCAATCATCCATCACCTATGCGCCTGACAATGTCAAAGAAGCATCTAGAACTGACTATGAATATGACAGTAGTGGTAGACTGATTAAAATCAGCAAGTTTTCCAACGACAATCTGGTCTCTAAATCTCATGAATATGCATATTCAGCCCATTTGTTGACCTACACACAAGATCTTTATATCAGTGGTCAATCACCCACTACTACGAAATACAAAATCAAGTACATGGATCCCTACTGGTCAAGACCAGATACCATCATAGCCTATACTTCTGATGGTGTGACAGAAACAGGTAGAACCGAATACACCTATGATAGCCAGTATCGTAAGATAGGGGTTGTTAATAAGTTGAAGTCTGTTGTAGTGTCCAAATCGCTTAATTATAGCTATTCGGCGAAATCAGTCGATTATACTACTGTCAATTTTACGTTAAACGGTGACACCATTTCAAAGACCAAGTACAAAGAAACCTATTTTGATGGCAATGGATTAAAACTTCAATCAAGCATTGTCTATTCAGCAGATAATAGGACAGAAGCTTCAAAGATAGAAAACACCTACGACAGTGACGGAAAGCTTATCATCAATTTCACCTACGTCAATGGATTACTTGTCTCCAAATCCCATGATTACACCTACAATGGTAAAGAAGTCACGTTTTTGACGGATAATTACAGTAATGGTTTTGTAACTTCTACGATAAAAAACAAATACATTTATTTCAAATAATTCCGACATGGAATATACTAATATCCCCTCTCCTTGTTTCGTCCTTGACGAAGTGGCTTTCAGACGAAATCTGACACTCATTCAGTCGGTAAAGGAACGTGCAGGTGTAGAGATTATACTTGCTTTTAAGGCGTTTGCCATGTGGAGTGCTTTCCCCATTGTACGGGAATATATTCCCTATTCTACGGCTAGTTCGCTGGCTGAAGCACGACTTGCGTATGAAGAAATGGGCAGCCCAGCGCATACCTATGGACCTGCCTATACAGACAAGGAGTTTCCACAGATAATGGCCTGTAGTAGCCACATTACATTCAATTCACTTACCCAGTTTTCCCATTTTTATCCTCAGACTGTTGGAAAAAATATATCGTGTGGATTGCGTATTAATCCTGAGTTTTCGGATGTGGAGACCGATTTGTACAATCCATGTGCGCCTGGTTCAAGACTGGGTGTGGTAGCCGATTTGTTAGGCGACCAACTGCCTGATGGAGTAGAGGGTCTTCATTTTCATACTTTGTGTGAGTCAGACTCACATGATTTGGAACGGACACTGCAAGTAGTAGATGAAAAATTCGGTAAGTATTTCTCACAGATTAAATGGCTCAATATGGGTGGTGGTCACCTCATGACTCGCGAAGGATATGATGTGGATCATCTGATAGGGCTACTGCAAAAGTTCAAAGCCAAGTACCCACACCTCCAATTGATTTTAGAGCCAGGTAGCGCGTTTGCGTGGCGTACAGGTGTACTCGTTTCCACTGTGGTGGACATCGTTGAAAACCGAGGCATTAAAACAGCCATGCTGGATGTGTCATTCTCATGCCACATGCCCGATTGCCTGGAGATGCCTTACAAGCCTGCAATCATTGGTTCGACAGATGCTGTGGAAGGAAAACCCACTTATCGGATGGGTGGCAACAGCTGTCTTTCTGGCGATTTCTATGGCGACTGGTCGTTTGAACACGAATTGAAAATAGGTGACCGTGTGGTGTTTGAGGATATGATTCATTACACCATGGTGAAAACCACCATGTTTAATGGCGTGTCACACCCAAGTATCGGTATCTGGACCAAGAATAATGAGTTTAGGCTGGTAAAGGAGTTTGGATATGAAGATTATAAAAACAGGATGTCGTAGGGAATTAAAATTGAGGAATGAAAATTGAAAATTGAGGAATGGCTCAACAGCAATACCTTCGGTATTAACAAGCTATCAACCTTTATTTACAAGTGATTCTGTGTGTTTTCAAAAATTGAAGCAAGATACAATTTGCCAAAGGCAAAACTATGTGTTCTTAGTTTTGCTTTTTGAATAGCTTGATGTGTTCCATGTGTTTCCTTTTGTGACTTTTGTGGTTTAATTTTCTGCATGGGTTTTACTCACCTTGTTGGTTATAGAACCGAAATTATTTATAAATTTGCAGTCGTAAATGCTTCGTTTCTATGATCTTGAATAATTGAGCAAAGTATTCAGTGTTTTCCAACTTTTCATTCAAAGTTAATATTTAGACCTATATTTTATGTACCCACAATCTTTACCGCCATTTTTAATTCCATTTATCGCTATCATTACTATTTGGGAAGTGATATGGAAGCTGTTTGCACTCTGGAAATCTGCTCGCAACGGTCAAAAAGTTTGGTTTGCCAGCATTCTATTGCTCAATACCATTGGTATTCTACCAATTATCTACCTCGTAATTATGAAAAGAAGAGAAAAAGCCGAATCTCCTACAGCTGAATTTGAAATTTAATACTGTTTGCACAAACAATATAGTCCAATTTCGACTCCTGTTTTGGCAACTGGGACACCCAAATTAGAACTCGAATAAATCAGCTAGATTTTTTTGCTCCTCATTAAGCAATAAAATCTTTGTCATTGG
>CANIXM010000028.1 GCA_947471245.1 Paludibacteraceae bacterium
GAATTACTCACTGACAACCTGGTGCACACTTCCAAAGACTTTGGTGGGCGTGGAATGTTGTTTTGGGCAGAGGCATTTGGCACTACATTACTCACTTGGACTGCTCGCTTTCTGGTTGTGAATGCTATCTTTCTTGCTTTCACGCCCATTGGCAACCACTTGGTGGTATTTGCACGGCAATTGGTGTTGTGGGTAATCATGGTAGTGAGCCCTACACCTGGAGGAAGTGGAGTGAGCGAATATGCTTTCAAAATGTATTACAGCGATATTTTCTCCTCGGCTAGTGCTATTATTTTTGTGACCCTCATCTGGCGTCTAATAAGTTATTATCTGTATCTGTTTTTTGGAGTGCTATTAATCCCCAATTGGATCAAAAAATCGTTTTCAAAATCAAACTCCACAAACAAACCTACCAATTAATGTGTTTATTTTCAGATAAGAAACAAACATGCACATCTACGCAAAGTACACCAAATGAATATGGGGAAGTTGAATAATAGTAAATGGAATGCGTTGTTTCTGAGCAACTTTCTGGGGGTGTTCAATGACAATTTTTTGAAAAACTGCTTGATATTCATCGCCGTCACTTGGGCTTTGCCATCTTGGCTGACACAGTCGCAACTTATTTCTATTTTTTCGGCATGCTTGGTGTTGCCATACCTGCTCTTTTCTCCTTTGAGTGGTCGGCTTGCCATCATTTATTCCAAACAGAAAGTCTATCAATCCTTCAAACTTATCGAAATCCCGGTGATGGCAGTAGCATGCATTGCTTTCTATTTCCAATGGATAGTGTTGGCCATCATCGTAATACTCATCATGGGGGTATTTGCATGCCTTTATTCTCCTTCAAAATATGGCTTGATAAGAGACATTGGTGGCAATGAAGAAATATCTTATGGCAGCAGTGTGTTTGAATTGCTTGTGTTTCTGGGCATTTTACTGGGCACAGTGGCAGGGTCAGTAGTCTCTGACTTGAAAATGGATTGGATTATTTACTCTATGTTCATCGGCCTAGCTATATGGGGGTTTTTTGTTTCTAGCAAAATATCCGTAAATGAAATACCAGAGGACAAAACAAATATTGGCAGTCTCAATCCCATTCATTTTTTTATCAAGTCTTTCAAAGAAGCTGGCAAATATGACCTTGTAGGCAGTGGGATTTTTGGAGCCTCTGTGTTTTGGTTGATAGGCGGATTGATACAAATGAATCTGCTCATCCATTGCAAACACATATATCACACCACCAATTCCATCACTGGGCTGGTGATGGCTAGTGCGGCAGTAGGTATTGCAGCTGGGTGTTGGACTGTTGGCAAAATTTCAGGAAAAACCATCAAAATTGGACTAATCCTGATTGGCATTGTAGGCATGAGTGTGCTATCATTGGTGGTAACGCTGTTTTATTTCTCACTACCTATTTTTGTAGGGTTGATATTTGCAATTGCTTTCTTGGGCGGTGTGTTCCAAATACCTTGCCTGGCATTGGTTCAGGACGAGCGATTGGGAAGGAGAATTGGTGACATGATAGCATTTATGAATTTCAACACCTTTGGATTTGTTCTTGTTGCTGCCATTCTATTTGGTGTCACCACAGCCATTTCAGATGAAAATAGCACAGCGGTATTCGGATTAATTACTGCTATCTGCATCATAGTGAGCATTGTATTTCTAGTTGTCAGCCCTCAATATCGAAAAGCTACTGCTAAGCTTTTTAAAAAATAAAACTGCTTTTCACTATCCGCTACTACATCTTTCAGTCCTAATCTACGACATTTTGTGACTATTGCTCACTGAGACTTGATAAGTTTAGCTGATTTTAACAAGGTCTTATCTTTCACTATTCTTATCACGTATAAGCCTTGCTCCAAAGAACTAATGTCAATAATTTGAGGGAATGGTTTTGATGCAAATCGACAAACAATCTGCCCATAAAGATTTACCAACTCTACACGTACTTCATCTTCCTGTGCCAATACGGTTATAAATGAAGAGGATGGATTTGGATAGAAATAAAAGTTCTCAACCTCCGTTGGTAGCGTCAGACTGTTTCCTGACTGATACTCAAAAGCCCCTACATCGGGATTTTTGCCATCAGCTGTTGAGCGCTTATTGTAGTCAAAGTCAAAGTCAGGACAATCACTCAATGTGGCTTTCCCTATAGCAGGTGAGCTGGCTAATAAATGAAAATCAAACTTTGAACCATTGACAAACATAGGATTGGCTGTTATCTGATTGTTCGAAGTAGTACCCAAACTGTTCGTTCCAGACACTAGGTTGTTTTCCAAAAACATATTTGTGAGGTCGTTCTCTACCAAAAGTTGTGCGTATTTGTTTGAAGCAAAAATATTATTTCTTACAAAAATACTGTCGCAAAGTCCACCCGACACATGAACGCCAGCACCCCAGGTTCCACCATTATTGTAACAAGTATTATTATAGATGTGTATGTTGCGAAGTTGATGTGTTTTGCCGGCAACACCCCAATTATCCGCCTCAGCACCTATACCCATCATTACATTATTATGCGCAATATTGTTGTAAACATAGACATCCGACAATAATCCTCCGTCTTCATCGGCAAGTGCTATGCCCCATGCGTTGCAATTATGGACATGATTGTTATACACCCATACATGATGCATGTGTACATTCCACGCATCTACGTAAATTCCCAAACGAGACAGATCATGCACATGATTGTCGTGCACCCAACCGTAACGTCCATGTTTAGAGTCAATACCTTCACCACCTGTGAGACCCACTCCGTTGTTGCGCACATGGTTGTGGCATATTTCGAAAGAATCACAACCAGCCACACTGATGCACTCTTGAGATCCACCGTTGCACGCCAACACCACTTCGTTTGAGTCAACTAAGACCTTTGAACTATTCCAAATGCCTATTCCTGATGATTTGGTATTGTTCGTAGTGCATTTCCTAACTCGAATATGATCAGATGAATGAGCATATATGCCATTCGAAGTTGAATTGATGACCTTAAAGCCTACTACGTCGATGTACGATAAACCATCTATATGAATCAACCCATTACCCCATTCATCCATAGCTATACCAGTACCATCAATAATTGCTAAACTGTCATACTTTGATTGTAAAGTCAAATGCCGATTGGCATCACCATCATGTTGAACTATCACTTTTTCATTATATACTCCAGCCATAACCAACACGGTATCACCCGCCACCGCAATAGCTGTAGCCTCATTGATAGTAGTATATGCACCAGGCAAAGTGGTTTTACTAACCACAATGGTTCTTGACAAAAGGGCAGTTGAAACTACGAATAAAAGTGCATTAATTAAAAGTAGGGTCTTCTTCATTATGTGTTTAATTAGGGTCTGCTGAAAAACTCCGTAGGAGTTAACTGTGGAAAATGGTACATCCCGAATTTACGGGACCCCCAGTAAGCGAAGCGCAACTGGGGGATGTGAATGCCCCTAAAATATCAACCCCGAAGTGGGTTGAACCCAACTGAGTGATTGTAGGTGAACCCACTACGGGGTTCTATTTTCGACTTTGTACTCCATCCCCCAATTACATTGGGGGTTAACCATGGTTAATCCCTGCGGGATTATTATATGTGAAGTGCAAATAAAATGAACAAACACACTATAAACACTTGCACTTACGTAAGAATGAAATCCATTATATATCTGTATAATAGATATTTATAAGTTTATAAGCAGACTCTAATTGACAATCAATAATAATCGATGAAAGGTTTGTATCAACCAAACGAATAGATCGATTTAATTCAACAGACTAGGTGGAAGATAATACGATTGAGTTTGCGAGAATAACCAAAAATACGTGTTTGGATTCGATTGTTTTATTATAATCTGCTTTGTTGCGAGAGGTTAATGGTGCTTTCTAAAAATGGCTGATAAGGCATTCACAGTTGACTAATTTTTTTATCCAAAAGAATTTTCTTATTCCCCGTCTTAGCCCAAAACCACTTATTGACCTCATAAGTAAGGTAGGCGCTACCAGCACCGAGCAACGCACCAGCTAGCACATCACTGGGATAGTGCACCCCAAGATTCATACGCGAATAACCCACCGAGCAAGCCCACGTATAACTTGGCACTATTACATACCATTTGGGACAACTAAGACTCAATGCTGTTGCCGAAGCAAATGCAAACGAAGTATGACCTGATGGAAAGGACATGGAGCTTTGATATTCGCCAGGAACGATGTCAGGATAAGTGATATATGGGCGTGGCCGACCCACTATTTGTTTCAAAGAATAGGTCAATGCCATATCCACAGCTAATGCTGTACCTACATAAACAGCACTTTTGAGTAAACTGTCGTTGTTCTCAATCAGAGCAGCTACTCCCATTACCACAGGCACAGACATACCCACATAGCTCGTGGAGTTAGAAATAAACACAGATACCGCACTTGGATGTGGATTATGAACCATCCTTAAAACGTCAATATCTAGGTTTTGAGCCCTAACTTGACCAGTATTGCCCCAAAACGTGATACAAAGCAGAATAATTGTCGTAAATTTGCGCATTGTTTTTAAGCCAAAGATAATTGATTTTTGTTTAACTGTAAAAGGATTGATTAAAGCAATTTCGGCTTAACCCATAAAGCTGATTTCAGACGCTTGAATATCAACAGTTACACTCAATAATGAATATCATTTTTAACCGCACAATGATGAAAGAACAATTAAAAAAAACTATAGCCGCCCTTTCGAAAACTGAAGGAATAAAAGACGTATGCCACGAGAGAAATGGTGATCATCCAATGCCTTCGATAGAAGTGCTTGCTGAAATTGTACAAATATCCAGATCAGTGCTGTTCCCAGGTTTTTATGGAAAAGCAGATGTCAGTTCCAACAATTTAAGTATTCATATTCAGGAAAATATCGAAAGGCTTTTTGTTTTGTTGTCCCAACAAATCAAAGCTGGACTGTGCTTCCATCACAGTGGCGCACATACAGAGAGTGAAATTCAACAAATGGCAGAAACCAAAGCCGTTCAATTTATTGAAACACTGCCCTCCATCAGACAACAATTACATACGGATGTTATCGCTGCTTACAATGGAGACCCTGCTGCTAAAAGCTTCGGTGAAATAATATTCTGCTATCCAAGTATAAGGGCTATTAGCAACTATCGGATTGCAAATACGTTGTTGCACCTTGACGTTCCACTAATTCCGAGGATTATCACCGAGATGGCACATTCTGAAACGGGTATTGATATTCATCCTGGAGCCACTATTGGCAACTATTTCACCATCGACCATGGCACTGGTGTGGTTATCGGTGAAACGGCTACTATAGGCAATAATGTGAAGATGTATCAGGGTGTAACACTTGGGGCTAAAAGCTTTCCGCTAGACAAAGAAGGCAACCCCATCAAAGGTATCCCTCGTCACCCTCACATCTGCGACAATGTGATCATCTACTCCAACTCCACCATTTTAGGCACAATCACTGTAGGTGATGGAGCCGTGATAGGTGGTAACCTTTGGGTAGACAGCGACGTGCCGCCAGGCGCTAAACTGGCACAAACAAAAAAATAAGAATTTACTAATATCGAGGGTCATGCCGATGGCTTTCACTCACTACAGACTGAAAAAACATGGAATTTGAAATGATTGCGAAAACTTTTCGCGGGCTAGAAGAAGTATTGGCTACAGAGCTGGTCAATATTGGTGCTAATAATGTGCAACTACAACGTAGAGCTGTAAGTTTTACAGGTGACATGTCACTCATGTACAAAGCCAACCTTTACCTAAGAACAGCATCACGAATCCTCAAACCCATCCTCACTTTCGATGCATCCAATCCTGACGAAGTGTACGAACATGTCAAAAAAATCACATGGAGCGATTATCTGACGGTAGATGGCACATTTGCGGTTGACTCTACTGTATTTTCAGACGAATTTCGTCATACCAAGTTTGTAGCCTATCGTGTTAAAGACGCCATAGCCGATTGGTTTACCGAAAAATTTGATAAAAGACCGTCTGTCCGTCTGGATAAACCACAGTTGATGATTAATATTCACATTGCTGAAAACAGATGCACCTTGTCGCTCGATAGCTCTGGAGAATCGCTGCATAAACGTGGCTACCGTGTGGCACAAACAGAAGCGCCACTCAATGAAGCACTTGCTGCAGGTATGATTTTGATGACAGGATGGAAAGGCGAGTCAGATTTCATTGACCCCATGTGTGGTTCGGGCACTTTGCTTATCGAAGCTGCATTGATAGCACTCAACATTCCACCGGGCATTTACAGATCTTCGTTCGCTTTTGAAAAATGGAATGACTTTGACGATGAATTGTTTGATACACTCTATAACGATGATTCGTATGAACGTCCATTTAACTTCAAAATATATGGGTCGGACAATTCGCCACGCGCTATCAAAATAGCCGAACAGAATGTAAAAAGCACTGGACTGAGTAAATACATACAATTGGATGTTACCCCTGTACAAAAACTCGAAGCACCATCCGAAAAGTGCATCATGGTTACCAATCCTCCTTATGGTGAGCGCATCACCTCCGATGACATCTATGGACTATATGCTTCTCTAGGAACAACTGTAAAGCATAAATTCGCAGGAAACTCAGCTTGGGTAATCAGTTCACACGAAGAATGCTTAGATAAGATAGGACTGAAACCCTCAGAAAGAATTCGACTGCTCAATGGAGCGTTGGATTGCTGGTATTGTCGTTATGACATCTTCGCTGGCAAACGCAATGATTTTGTAGCAAGAAAAAACATTCAAGACTAATAAACTTAAATATCAAACATTTACATACATGATATTCCGATTTGCAAATATTAAATTTGTAAATGTTTTGTCATTAGTAAAAAAAAGCGTACTTTTGTGCCCACAATCGCCCAGATGGCGGAATTGGTAGACGCGCTGGTCTCAAACACCAGTGGATTCACTTCCATGCCGGTTCGATCCCGGCTCTGGGTACGAAAAACCCCTCAAAATCAGCTGATTTTGAGGGGTTTGTTGTTTTTGAAATCCAATTGAACAACTGAATTAAATTTATTTTAGAGATAGTTCGAAAATTGTTTGCATTTCGATTTCATTAAGCGCTCTATTAAAAATAACAAGTCCGCCAATATTACCCTTAAAAAAATTACCCATACCCCCCTTTATTTTAACTGCACCTACTGTAAAGTCTGAGCCATTATTACCTATTCCATGTGGAAAATGGTATGGATTTTTCGAAGTTATTAAGCCATTCGGATACCCCTCAAATCCCTTAGTGTAGTTGATTAATTCAGGATCACGCTGCTGAAACTCTCCATTATAAAACGATTTTATATAAGTACCGTTATAAGTAAAACCGACACATACCCACTTATCTTTAGGTACTATTTGCTTACTTGCCGAATAATCTATTGAGTAAGGAAATGGATTGGTTGCTGAGCCAGTAAATGATATATGCCCACACACTTGATCTTTTCCATTGTAACCTGGCAGTGAAACGAAAAGACCATATTGTCTTTTTCCTCCTTGGTCTGCTTCATTCCACATCCCTGCTACAAAGCCTGTCATGTCATTGCACCACTTCACTAATGCCACCACAGTGATTCCTCTATTTGTTCCATGTATATTTAATTCGCCAGTTTCGGTGTTGGGCAAAGATAAATACTTTTTCCCATCAAGTTTTAATGAATAGCCAGATAGTGGTCCATCATCTGCTCTTTGAATCAATCCAGAACTCTCTACCAAAGGATACCTACTTTTCCCAATTGCAAGTCGTTCTGACCCAGCAGGCTCTTTAAAATCCCATAATGCTGTAAACCCATCTAGAGACTGTATGTAGTTGACAAATTGAGTTCTTTTTATTTGTTTTAATGAATCCACAAATATTGAATCTATGCTAAAGCTATACTGCTCTTTGCTCAAAGTACTAAGTGTTTTTTTCCAATGTAATTTATTTAAGACATCAAATTTGGTATTACTTGACCCATAGGATAAATCCATTTTTGTTATCACATGGTCAAATGCCAAAAAATCAAATAGTTCAACATTTGTTATTATCATCGATTGATTACTTAATAATCTTAAACTAGAATTAACATCCTCATAACTAAGGCATTTTCTCTTCAATGAGCTAAAGTTAAGTTCTAAAGACTCCTTACTTGTATTGGTAAGAATAAATTCAGCTTTTTTTGTTCCATATTTTTCAATCATTTCATTTTCAAGCGAATCAATAAATATAGAATCAATAGTAAAAGTGTATTCAACTTTTCGTGGATTACTCAGTGTCTTATACCAGTGTAGTCTTTTAGATACATCTATTATAGCAGTGTTTTTTTTAAACTTAAGAGTTAATTTTTTAATTACATCATTTATCGATTGATATTCTGACAATTCGACTATAGTCATACTTCTCAATTCTTGGTCCTGAACCACCAAATTTTTGCAATTATCAGTATAGCCTATACTCGTGTTCATCAGAGATATATAATCAATTTCTATTTCACAGCCAGAGCTGTTTTTAAAAAAAAACTCTACTTTCTTTGTTTCCGGCTTCTCACAACTGATGTTGATAAATGTAAGGAAAATGATTAAAAACTTTTCGACAGTTTGGAAGTACTTTGACATTAGGTATTGATTTTTTTATCTTTAAACAACAAATTATATTAATCTGTTTTGAGTAAATGAGCAAATGCATTAATTAGGAGCGTGAGAAACACCAAATTAATCAGTTTTTTTTAGCATACAAAAGTAAATTAAAGTATTTATAAAAGTGTTTCATTTTTAATAAAATACGGTTTCATTACTTGTTAAATGTAACTAAGTAGTAAGACAAATATAATGTCGTATTTTGATTGTTCCTGATAGAATGTATTTATTTCAATTGCCGTCCCATTTATCCAAAATTACGCATTAAAAAATGCGTAATCGCTATCTTATTAGTTGCCAAGGCTTTTTTCAAAACCCTTGGACTAATAAGAGCGGGATTTACCCTCATGGAATCATTCGTTCGTTTTCCAAACTTCGAATGATTAATTCGGGTTTATGCGATGGAATAAATGTTCAAGAATCACAGGGCTTTAGCCAAATTCTAATCATGGTTTGGCTAAAGCCAATATCTTATTCTACATATCTATCCAGCCCATAAATGGGCCGGCAATTGACACAAAGAATACGACATTATTTATTTTGACTTACTTAAATCATGTTTTTAATAAATAATACTATAAAAATGTAAGTATATAATATTTAAGCGCGTAGTTCACATCCAGTTCTATTGACAAATTGACAAATGTAGAATAAAATTGCAATGTAGAGATAGCAATTTGTAATATTTTTTATATCTTTGTGGTAATATCTAGCATATTTTCGGATATTACAGCTATCTTTAGGAACCCACCCTTTAACGAATTATAATATGGAATTATTGGACAAATTTATGGCCCGAGCCAAAGCCAATCCCAGACGGATTGTCTTACCAGAAGGAACTGAAATTAGGACTTTAAAAGCCGCCGATATTATACTTCGTGAGAAAGCAGCACATCTAATTCTTTTGGGCAATCCTTCTGAAATAAGCCAGTTGGCAGTAGACCATGAACTGACACATATCAAAGAAGCGGAAATAATTGATCCATTGAATCATCCCAAAATGGACTTTTATGCCAATATGCTTTATGAAATAAGAAAGCATAGAGGTGTGTCTATCGAAGTTGCAACTCAGCTATCAAAAGACCCCTTGTATCTGGCCTGTCTGATGATTAAAAACGGCGATGCCGATGGCGAATTGGCAGGTGCACGTAATACCACTGGTAATGTGCTTCGCCCTGCATTTCAAATCATCAAAACTGTGCCTGGAATTGACATTGTATCTGGAACACTACTTATCTTTACTCCCACTCCTCAATACGGTGAAAATGGATTCTTCTTGTTTTCGGACTGTGCTGTAAATCAAAATCCAACAGCACTTGAGTTGGCACAGATAGCCTATTGTACTGCACAGACCGCACGCAGTATTTGTGAATTCGAACCACGCATAGCCATGTTGAGCTTTTCTACCAAAGGAAGTGCAAAGCATGAATTGGTCCAAAAGGTTGTAGATGCTACACGAATAGCCAAGGAAATGATGCCCGATGTACAAATAGATGGAGAACTTCAGGCTGACGCAGCCATTGTGCCATCAATAGGCGAGAGTAAAGCACCTGGTAGCAAAGTTGCTGGGCATGCCAATGTGCTAATTTTTCCAGATTTACAAAGCGGCAATATTGGTTATAAAATGGTAGAGCGATTTTCTGGTGCTCAAGCAGTGGGGCCAATACTACAAGGGATGGCAGCCCCAATCAACGATTTGTCAAGAGGGTGTTCAGTCCAGGACATTGTTCACATGATCACCATCACTGCCAATCAATCCATTAAAGACTAGGAGTGTCATCTAATAATAATAAGTAGTTACTTGGATGTAGATACAAGATTGTTTTCTAGACCAGATAACACAACTATAATTATTTAAGCCAGTTAATCTGTTAATAGGTCTTTAATTCAACGTGATTTGAAATCTACTACCTGTTTGTCAATTTAATAATAAAAAACTCTTTAAAGCTATGTCAGAGCCGATTATCGAAGCTATTGAAAATTTCGGATTAAATAAAAGAGAACGTAACCGCACACTCTTCTCACGTATCGGAGTAGTGGGCTGTGGCAAAGAAGGTAGCAGCATAGCCACCATCGCAGCACTGAATGGAATGGAGGTTGTATTTCTGGAACCCAACGAAGAATGTATCGCAAATGCCTACGCACGGATTGAAGACAAATTGGATAAGAAAATCCAAAATTGGGGATTGACAGAAAGTGAGAAAAAAGCCATCATATCACGCGTGCATGGCACTACCGTATATGAAGATTTCAAAGAATGCGATTTTGTGATTGAGGCAATCAGATATGACGATCAAACAGGTGAAAGACGTCTGACTCAACGCAAGGAAGTATTCTTTCAACTCGAAAA
>CANIXM010000029.1 GCA_947471245.1 Paludibacteraceae bacterium
ACGGTATTAACAACTGTAGACATAAAAATGACTGTGGGTCATTTTATATGTACAGTTGGTATTATTCGTTTACAGATATGCAGAATATGCTGGCAATAAATATTGTCAGCAAAACTAGAATGGATGTGTGTTTTTAAGCTCTAGGGGGAATGAAAATAGATCCAACAGATCGGGAATGAATGATCGTGGAAGGTGGAATGATGTAATTGATATTGGTTGATGTGATGGAAGATAGGAGTTTCTGTGTAAGTAAAAACTCCGTTACTTCTTTGGATTGCGATGTTTTGTTGGTTTTTTTTTCGGTGGGGGAGTCAGTTTCGCGCGTGGAGTTTACTTGCTTGATCTGTTTTTCCCTAAAGCATTTTCCCTCGCAACAGCAATTCGGTTTGTCCTTGTTTTCACACAGGTTTTTGGCTATATATGACTTGAAAATCACGTACTCTATGTAGGGTATTTCGAATCTGAACAGATTGAATACCAAACTGCATAACAGTATGAGTGCATATACGCGAATCTTCATTATTAAAACCAGTTAATTTGGTGGGATAACGGTTACAATCAAAAGAATGTTCAAAAGCGATATTCATTTGCCAAATAATTGACCTATTCGTCCTTATTCTACCTTTTCTTCTTGAAAAAGTCCTTTACCAATGTGCTACATTCTTGGGCGAGTATGCCAGTGGTGATGGTCGTTTTGGGATGGAGGGATTGTGCGGCAAAGCGCAGATAGCCTTTTTTGTCATCTGAGGCTCCATAGACCAAGCGGGACACTTGTGCCCAGGCGATGGCTCCAGCGCACATCACACATGGCTCTAGCGTGACGTAAAGTGTGCAGTTTGTCAGGTATTTTCCACCTAGTAATTGTGCAGCGGCGGTGATGGCTTGCATCTCAGCATGAGCGGTTACGTCGGTAAGTGTTTCGGTAAGATTGTGCCCTCGCCCGATGATTCGTCCATCGCAGACTACCACAGCGCCAATGGGCACTTCATCGCGCTCCCCTGCAAGTTTGGCTTCTGCCAGTGCATGCTTCATAAATTGTATGTCAAGCTCCTCTTGGCTTGGTGCTTCTTGGGGGGATGATGAGTAGTAGTGGGTCATTTGGTTGAATAAAAATGAAAAATGAAAAATAAAATGAATCTGCCTCCAGCTTTAGCTTTTCTATGATGAATTGCCTCCAGATGAATTGCCTCCAGCTTTAGCTGGAGGGGGGATTTTTCATTATTTATCATTTGGAGAGATTGGGCTGAAGCCCAATTCTATTCATTAAGAAAGCCTATTCATTTATTTTTTGAAATTTATATTTGTCAATAAATTCATTGTATTCATCTTCCCATGATTTATGGGCATGATGATTTTCCTGATTTTTGATATAATTTCTTACTTTATCAACCAATGATTCCGAAACAGAAACTGCAAAATACTCATCTTGCCATTCAAATTTCTCATTCAGCAATCCTTGCTTGTTTATCCAGAAGGAGGATTCTCCTTTTATTAATTGCATGATTTGTCGTAGAGTTTGATCATCCCCCAAAGATAACAGACAGTGGCAATGGTCATTGTAGCCATTTATAAAGTCAATAAATATCCCTTTCTTAATGGCATTTTCGCGAATGTGTTTCCACATGGACAATCTTAACTCGGGTGTTGTCAGAAAAGGATATCTGTTTTTTGTTGCCCATACACAATGGATGTAAACTTTGATAAATGACATGGTGTCTATCCTTTGATTTTATTTTTCTATTTTTCAATAATCATTTGGAGGGAATGGGCTGAAGCCCAATCTATTCATTAACATTGCCCAATCCTATTCATTAAGAAGGCCCAATTTATTCATTCAATTGTGAATGCCAATACAATTCAATTTTAATATTCACCCATTCACCACCACTTTATAGAAAACACGTTCCAAACCCCTATCATTCGACCCCAGCTGTAGTTTTTCTTGCAACGACAATGCAGCTTGCACCAAATAGGATTTTCTTTTTCTGTTTTATATAACTTAATTCTTTAATCCAAATTTTATCCAAAATTGAGGACAAAATACCTTTTTTTTGTGAATGTTCTAGTTTATTTTTATTTAGATTGATTGACATTCTATTAGAAGTAAATAAACCTGGAATTGTCCTGAATAGAAAAACTGGAATTGGAAGAAATGAAAAAATATATGAGGCATATTCTATTTCAAAACTACTGTTTTTAAGAGTGGAACTAATTTGTTTAATAGTGTACCTCCTAAAATGACCAGAAGCATCATCTTCCTTAGACCAAAGTAATTTGTAGGCAGGAACCGTAATGTAAACTAAACCATTGTCAGAAAGAATCGAGTTAATTGACTTCATAAATTGCGTGTCATCCTCTACGTGTTCAACAACGTCAAATAAACCGATTGATTTGCAAGAGTTTGGTTTAATGCCTGCATCTTCAAATGTTGAACAAATAATATTTTTTAATCCCCTTTCTTTAGCATTTAAAGCACCTGCTAAACCAGGCTCAATTAATACAGTTTGTATGTTGTTTTCTTCAAGCCCATTGGCGACATATCCATTGCCACCACCAACATCGAAAAAGGTATCAGTTGGGGAATAAGTTTTAACAGCCGCTATTATACAGTTGTTTCTATGCTTAAACCAAAAACTATCTTTTTCTATTTCATAGGAATACATATTTCCTTCCTTAGGATATGAAATTTCTCTACTATTATTAGAAAACCATATACCATCTTTGAAGTATATGTTATCTGCTAAGTCATTAATTTCCATGTTTGTCTCTTAATTTAAAATTTGCTAACTGTCTATTAGTAATTAAGTTACACCTATATTGTCTATAGCTGAATTGTTTTATTTTAGTAATATTCTTATGTATGGTGTTTCCGAAATTGAGAAAAATTATACGCAGTTACACTTTTACTCTACTCACCCATTCACCACCACATCCTCTTCCACCACCAAATTGTCGATGATAAATCCTTGGCGTTCGGGGGTGTTTTTGCCCATGTAGAATGAGAGGAGGTCTTGCACGGCGTCTTCTTTTTTGAGGGTCACTTGGTCAAGGCGCATGTCGCGTCCGATGAAGTGTTTGAATTCGTCGGGCGAAATTTCTCCGAGTCCCTTGAAGCGGGTAATTTCGGGATTGGATCCTAGTTTCGCCATGGCTGCCAGTCGTTCTTCTTCGGAGTAGCAGTAGATGGTTTCTTTCTTGTTGCGTATCCGAAACAGCGGTGTTTGCAGGATATACACATGACCCATTTTTATCAAGTCGGGGAAAAACTGCAAGAAGAACGTGATGAGCAGCAGGCGGATGTGCATGCCGTCCACATCGGCATCAGTGGATACGATGATTTTGTTGTAGCGCAGTCCTTCAATTCCGTCTTCTATGTTGAGAGCCGCTTGCAGGAGGTTGAACTCCTCGTTTTCGTACACTATCTTTTTGGTGAGTCCGTAGCAGTTCAGCGGTTTCCCTCGAAGGCTGAATACGGCTTGTGTGTTCACATCACGGCTTTTGGTGATGGAGCCACTTGCCGAGTCGCCCTCGGTGATGAAGATGCACGAACTTTCGGTGTCGCCTTTGGAGTCGTTGTAATGTACGCGGCAGTCGCGTAGTTTTTTGTTGTGTAGGTTTACTTTCTTGGCCCGTTCACGAGCAATTTTGGTGACACCAGCTATGGCTTTTCGTTCTTTTTCGGAATCCTGGATTTTTTGGAGCAGGATGTTGGCGGTTTCGCTGTTGCGGTGCAGGAAGTTGTCCAGCTCTTTTTTGAGGAAGTCAGAGATAAATTTGCTTACCGACACGCCGTCTTTGGCCATGTCGCGCGAGCCGAGTTTGGTCTTGGTCTGCGACTCAAAGATGGGCTCTTCCACGCTGATGGCTATGGCTGCCACAATACCGTTGCGGATGTCCACCACGTCCATGTTTTTGCCATAAAACTCCTTGATAGTACGTGCCACAGCTTCGCGAAACGCACTCTGGTGAGTACCGCCTTGCGTGGTGTGTTGCCCGTTGACAAAGGAATAATACTCCTCGCGGTCCTGACAGTGAGTGAAAGCTATTTCGATGTCTTCACCTTTGAGGTGGATGATGGGATATAGTGCTTCCGCAGTAATATTTTCGTTGAGCAGGTCGGTCAGTCCATTTTTCGAAAAGATGCGTTTGCCGTTGAAGTTAATGGCCAATCCAGTATTGAGATAGGCATAATTTCGAAGCATGGTTTCGATGTACTCGTCTTTGTACACATAGCTTTCAAATAGGGTATTGTCGGGCTTGAAATACACGTAAGTGCCTCGTTCGGAGTTTTCGTTATCTGGCATCACGTCAGTGTCGGTGGTGATTTTGCCTTTGCTGAATTCGGCTCTGCGTGTTTGTGCTTCGCGGAAACTTTGGACAATGAATATTTCAGAAAGTGCATTCACGGCTTTGGTACCTACACCATTCAGACCTACCGATTTTTTGAAGGCTTTGGAGTCGTACTTACCACCGGTATTCATCATGGATACGGCATCCACCATCTTGCCAAGAGGGATACCACGACCATAGTCGCGTACTTCCACTTCGCCGTTTTTGACTTTCACATCAATTTTATTTCCCGCACCCATGCGGTACTCGTCGATGCAGTTGTCCAGCACCTCTTTGAGCAATACATAAATACCATCGTCGGCATGATTGCCATCGCCAAGTTTGCCGATGTACATACCCGGACGGCGACGAACGTGCTCTAGTCCTTCGAGGGTGACGATGTTGCTATCGCCATATTCTATTGGTGGGGTGATGGGTTCTAGTTCTTCCATGGTGGAGTTGTTTATTGGTTCATAGGGTTTATTGGTTTATAAAGTTTATAAGGTTCATAAGGTTCATAGAGTCTTGCCTATGAACCCTATGAACCAATAACTATAAACTTTTATCTAGTACACCACCGACTGGCTCTTACTTCCAATGGTAACCACATACACACCATGCTGAGGAAGTGAGACAGTAAGTTCATTGGTAGTAATTACTCCAGAATAGATCACAATTCCTAAGGTTGAAGTTACACGTATTTGTTCACCGACTTGGGCGTTTTTGATGTAAAGCAGTTGGTTGGAAACGTAAAGTTCAGTTAAATTTTTATTGTCGTTCTTTATCGTTTGTTCATCTACTCCCGTAGGAACACATGTATTAACTGTTAGAACCACAGCATTGGAGCTCGCAGGACTGCCAGATATACATGGAGAAGCATTGCTAGTCATTTCAACCTGTACCACATCGCCATTGATTGGGGTATATGAATAGGTAGCAGAGTTAATTCCAACTGAAATGCCATTCAATCTCCACTGATAGTTGGGGGCGATACCTCCGTTGGTCGGCGTAGCGGTAAAGTTCACTGTAGTGCCAGTACAAACTGGGTTTTGATCTGCTAGAATGCTTACACTTACTGGTAAGATTGGATTGACTGTCACCTCCAAAGAGTCTGTTACAGATTTACATAGTCCGTTAGCCGTGGCTATAATCCTAGTTTTTCCTACAAAAGTTGGACTCCATTTCATAACTCCTGTAGAATGATCAATAGATCCAGCGGTGGGAGGAGAAACAGAATAGGTAATAGTATTAGCGTTGGCAGCTGTAGCAATGTATTTAGTAGCCGTAGAAAATTCACAAATAGTTGATGGTCCAGAATTAAAAATAACTGAACCCAATAATGGGTTGACGGTGATATAACTAGATTTAGTCTCAGTTGTTAAAATTCCGTCGGATAAGGTTAAAGAAACATCTTTAGGTCCTGAAGTAGTATAAATCACTGCGTGTGGACCCTTTCCTTGTGCCGAAACAGGGTTAGCACCTAACCCAAAACTCCAGCTATAACTAGTTGATGAAGTTGTTGAAGTAGAAATGTCCATAAAGGTAACAGTATCACCAACACAAACTACATTTTTATCTGCATTAAAATCTGCATTAATGCCACACCCAACTAAAAGAATAGACTTTATGACTGGTGTACCCACACATCCTGAAGCTTTTGTTTCAATGACTGACACATCTCCATTATTACTACCAAAAGTAATTGTAACGGCATTGGTTCCTTGACCTGAAGTGATGGTGCTACCAGTAGGTACACTCCACGCATAAGTTGATCCAGGAGTATTAGTAACACTATAAACTTCACCAGAGGTATTGCATCCAGGGGTTGCATTACCTATAATGACTGAGTTAGTAGGGAGACTGTTTACCGTAATGGTTCCTGTGGCATTCTCTGTACCACAACCACCATTAATGCCAATGCTGTAGATAAACGTACCAGATACAGTTGGAGTACCACTGATGGTAATCGTATTGCCTACCCAATGTGCACTCACGCCTGGAGGCAAACCATTTGCTCCCGATACGCCGTCGTTGTTGATGCCTGTTGCATTGCTAGTGACATAGGAAATGTTGCTAATGGTTGCATTGTTGCATGTTGTTTGATTGTCTGTTCCTACTGCTGAACTTAAGGTAACTTGAAGAAGTGGGCTTATTACTGCGGTTACAGCTATACGTGTACTACTTTCACAACCTGCAATTGTTTGCGAGGCATAATATGTAGTTCCATCAGCAAGTGCAGTACCACCAGCTATCAGGTTACCGCCAGTAGGAGCGTCGTACCAATGAGTGGCTGTACCAGTAACGATTAAGTCCGCTACTTTTGCATTAGAGCTGGCACAGAATGATTGTACCGAGTTGGCAGTAGGTGCTGCTGGATCGGATACCATTGTTGTGACTGCTAATCGAGTACTACTTTCACATCCTGCTATTGTTTGAGAAGCATAGTATGTAGTTCCATCAGCAAGTGCGGTACTAGTTGACACTAGTGAACCACCAATTGGAGCATTATACCATTTAATGGCTGTTCCAGTAACAATTAAGTCCGCTACTTTTGCATTAGAGCTGGCACAGAATGATTGTGGCGAAGTTGCAGTAGGTGCTGCTGGATCGGATACCATTGTTGTGACTGCTAACCGCGTACTACTTTCACAACCTGCTATTGTTTGAGAAGCATAGTAAGTAGTTCCATCAGCAAGTGTAGTACCACCAGCTATCAGGTTACCACCAATTG
Source organism: Paludibacteraceae bacterium (assembly GCA_947471245.1). Lineage (GTDB taxonomy): Bacteria > Bacteroidota > Bacteroidia > Bacteroidales > Paludibacteraceae > Paludibacter. Next base: position 7,061 of record CANIXM010000029.1, read on the forward strand.
GTGCATTATACCATTTAATGGCTGTATCAGTAACGAATAAGTCCGCTACTTTTGCATTAGAGCTGGCACAGAATGATTGTGGCGAAGTGGCAGTAGGTGCTGCTGGATTGGATACCATTGCTGTGACTGCTAATCGATTAGTGCTTTCGAAACCGCCAACAGTTTGTGTAGCGTAATATATAGTTCCATTAGTTAGATTGGTATTAGGAGTAAGTGATATACCACCTATTGGCACACTATACCATTTAATGTTTGCGCCCGTCGCTATCAAATCAGCCACAGTTGGAAAATCAATGGCACAATACGATTGTAACGCAGGACCAGTTGGAGGGACAGGTGCCGAGCTAGTAACTTTACTTGATGCAGACAAATCATTGGTACGAATGGCAGCAACTGTTTGCAACGCAAAATTCATGGTGCTTAGGGTCAAGCACAAAAAAAGAATGCTTTGTTTTTTCATTGGGGTATAGGGTTTATAGAGTTCATTAAGTTTATTGGTTCATAGGGTACATAAGGTTCATAGAGTTTATAAGGTTCATCAGGTCTAACATCTAGATTCTTGGTTCTATTATCTTGGGTCTAATATCTTGGCTATGAACTCAATGAACCTTATGAACCAATAAACCCACTGAACTAACATCTACTTTGTCAACCAGTTTTCTGGATTTTGGAGCACTTTGTCTTTCCATATTTGGAAATAGAGTTCGGTTTTGTTATCGTTTTCGTCGTCGGTATATATTTTGCCTATTACTTGTTTGGCACTTACTTTATCGCCTTCTTTGACAGATATTTGGGTGAGATTGGCATATACGGTGCGGAATGCTCCGTGTTTGATAATCACGGCATTGTTGCTTCCAGGAATGGAGAATCGTTGTGTAACTACCCCCTCAAATATGGCACGTGCTGATCCGTTGGAGGGTGTTTGGATGTAGATGCCTTTGTTGTTTGTGGTCACATGGCGTAAGATGGGGTGTGGCTGTACACCGTAATGTCCACTAATAAATCCATTGGAGACAGGCCATGGTAGGCGTCCTTGGTTTTTGTCAAAATTACCAGAGATGAGTTGCTCTTCTTTGGTGAGTGTGTTTACCGATTGAGAAGTGGTTGCAACACTTGTGTTAGCGTTGTTAGTATTTGTATTGTTGGTTGTATTATTGCTGGTGCTGGTGTTTGATTTTTGATTGTAGGTGTATCCGTTTTTGTTCTTGTTGGAAGCATTGGTTGCTGCTTTTTCTTTCTCGGCTGCAAGTCTTTTGGCTTCTTCAGCAGCACGTTTGGCTTCTGCTTTGCGAATTTCTTCTGCTATAATGGCTTCGATTCTGTTGTTGAGTTCGCTTGCTTTTTTCTGTTGAATTTTGAGGTCTGAGCGCAATTTTTGTTCTTCGACTTTCAGGTCAGAGAGCAATTCTTTTTCTTTTTCTTCGTCTTTGGACAGCTTTTGTGTTTCGTTTACTTTTTCTTTGACTACTTCTTCTTTTTGTGTTTTGTGACCTTCTAGGCTGTCATTTTTTTGGAGTAGCTGTGTAGTTAATTTTTCTATTTGGACAGCTTGTGCTTTGTGATAGCTGGTGTATTCTTGCACATATCTGAGCCTTCTATACGACTGGTTGAATGAATTGGCCGAAAGGACAAACATCATTTTGGAGTACACATTGCGGTTGACATAGGCATTTTGTATGGTTTTGCCGTAGTTGGACTTGAGTTTTTTCAGTTTGGTTTCCAACTCATCTTTTTCTTGCTCCAGTTGGCGCATTTTGGATGAAATAGCACTGATTTCTCCATTAATATTTGTGATAATGGATTTGCGCTCTATGATGCTTTTGTTGATGAGTGCAAGTTTGTATAGCGCTGTTTTTTTTGATTTTTTGGTTTCGCTAAGTTTCTTGCTAGTGGTTTCAAGTTTTTGGAGTGCTTGTTGCCTTTGTCGCTCTAGTTCTTTTACACTTTGTGCAGAGATTGAGGTCAATATGGTCATCAACGTCAGGACGGTAAAAATACTGGAATGTTTAATTGGTTGCATTTATATCGTTTTTTTTATTTAATCATTTGGATTTCAGTAATTCATCTATGCTAGCTTTGGAGTATCGGTGTTTGTCCGAAGCATTGAACCGAGTGTTTGTATCGAATTCTACTTTTTCAAAAGTAAGACTTATGTTTGAAATTTTGGTCAGATTGGAGGGTGAAATTTTCAACTCTTTTGGGAAATATCTCCCATTGTTGTTAGCAAACTGTGTGTATTCAAAGTTTACAAATTGATTTTTTGTGTTGTCATTTACGTGAGTTTGAATGACATTGAATTTGCCATCTATGGTCGTTTTTTGATGCAGCTGACCGTTGGTAAAGTCAATGACAGTAAGTTCTTTGGCTATTTTATTGATGGTGCAGCTATCGGGATAGACATCGGCTCTTCCTACACAAAACAAGTGATTGCTAAGCAATGATTGGAGGTTGTAGAAACTAATTTCCACACCCATTTTCTGAGAAAGGTAGGCATAGGAGGTGACATAATATCGTTGGTTGATTTTATCGAATATTTTGATGCTCGTTGGTTCCAGTTCGGCTTTGTAGGCTTCTATGCCCATAAATGGTTTTACGGACACGAAAATAACCGAATCGGTTTTGATTTTAATGCTTATAGGAAATGACATGTGGCTGTCATTCAGGGTAAAATTGATGAGTGCCTCAGAGAAATTGGCTGTTTTGAACTGTGGCTGAGCGCTTTGAACCGAGTTGATGTAGTCTGCGGTGGGGTTACCTGTGCTTTCGGGCTGTTTAGTGATTTTCTTGGTGCTTTGACAGGCCACTATGCTTATCAGGATGAATGCATATAAGCTTGATTTGATTAATTTCTTTTCCATCCTTTGTTTTCAATTTTAAGTTTAAGACTAGCTGATTTTTCGCCCAGGTTAAAAGCTTTTTGCCACATATCGTTTGCTTTCGAGTCATCGGTTTTGAGCATCCATAGGATGTCGCCATAGTGTTCAAAAACCACGCCATTGTTTTCGGTTGTTTCCAGATTTTCCACTGCACGTTCTATGTAGAATTTGGCTAGCGAATAGTTGCCTTGTTGATACAATATCCATGCGTAAGTATCCAGAAAAGTGCTGTTTTTTGGATTGAGTTCCACGGTTTTAGCACTCATTTTTTCGGCACGTTTCAGGTCCTTTTTTTCTTCGGACAGGTAGTAGGCATAATTATTCATCACCGAAATATTTTTTGGGTCTATCTGTAGTGCTTTTTCGTAGCTTTCAAAGCATTTTTCCTTTTCGTTCAGTTTGTAATAGGCGTCACCCAGCTGTTCGTAATACTCGCTTTTCATGTCCTCGTTTTCAGGTTTGATCTTGGAGAGTCCTTTTTGGTATTGGTTGACGGCTTCTTGGTAATTACCAGTTTGGAAATTGGCCACACCATTGTAATAGTATAAAAGTGGATTGGTGCTAATCACTTCCAGCGCTCTAGATGTAATGTTTTTGAGTGCTACATAATCTTTTTCGTCACTGGCTATGAGTAGCATTTTGAACCACGGTGCTTCATTGGTGGGATTGATGCTCAACATGGTTTCATATTCGGTTTTCGCTTCGGTTTTTCGTTTGGTGTATTCTAGAAACGAAGCATAGTAGCCGTGAATATCTTCTTCGAGCGGATATTTTTCTACCAGCAGTTTTATCAGTGACTCTATTTGCTTGATGTTTGCAGTGTCTTTGAGCAGTGGCTCT
>CANIXM010000030.1 GCA_947471245.1 Paludibacteraceae bacterium
CAGAATAATCAAAAAAACAGGGAGAGTAAAATCAAAGACGGAGCTTTGCAAATAGACACTATATCGATTTTGCCACTAATTAACAAGCAGTATGGAAATCATCTTTATAAAGTACTTCGGGTGTGTAATTTAGATAGTGAAGAAGGGTATCAAGTTAAATCATCAGGAAGAATTGAACTAACTCAGGAAAGTAAAATAGTTAATTCAATTTCATTGCCAACTCCAGATGATGATGTGAAAAATTTCTCTGTTACTAAGATAGTGGAAACAAAAAAAGGTTTCAAAGTAGCGATTAATTGGGGTGGTGGTAACAATATTTATGATGTGGGATTTTATTTTTCGTTCAAAAATGACCAATTTTATATAGATGAGATAATAACCGAAAAGTATGGCCCAAATACAAAATTAAGAAGGAAAAAAATGAAAATCAATCCACCGATATCAATAGATAAGTTTAAAATTATTGACTATCTTGAATGAAAAAAGTACAACATATTATTAATCATAGTCATTTGGATTAGTGGTCATGTGTCAGATTTGGCGATGGAGTTTAACTGGTTGATGTGCGTCTTTCCCTCCCCCATGGGGGAGCTGGAGGGGGCTGTACTGGTACGACGCCTCTGGCGAGCGAACCGTAAAGCAAAGTGGTGATGCCCTCAGCGTGGCAGTCAACGGTACCCTCAGCGGAGCAAGTACTGGCACTACTAACTTTACGGCATACGTAAATCCGTACACCGTCATTAACAACGGTAACCAGATGAGTAAACACATCTACGTAGGTACACAACGCATAGTGAGTAAACTCTGTGATGCAGGTACCATGGCAGACCCTACTACAGCCACCAAAGCTACCTACACAGGCAGTACACTGAAATATGCAGATAAGTACAAGGCGCTGACAGCTACTGTAAAAGCCCGTTATGATTCACTCGGAGTTGCCTATAACGGCACTGATAAGAACGGCGCAGGATTCTATAAATCCTCCAAAGATAGCACGAGCGTGAAGTATTTCTATCACTCGGACCACTTGGGAAGTGCCAACTACATCACAGACGAAACAGGTTCAGTGTCGCAACACCTAGAGTATATTCCTTGTGGAGAAACCTTTGTAGATGAGTGATATAGCACTTGGCACTCACCCTATAAGTTTAATGGTAAGGAACGTGATGAGGAGACTGGGCTGACGTATTATGGAGCGAGGTATCTCGACCAATATGGTGTGTGGTTAAGTGTGGATCCATTAGCACACAAATATCCGAATGTTGGAAGTTACGTGTATTGCTTGGGGAATCCAGTGAAATATGTGGATAAGGATGGTAAAATTCCGAGTCCATCTGAGGGGGCTATAATGGCAGAGCATGTTTATAGTGGAAAAGCTGGAGATAAGCTACAAGGTGGTTGGAAAATGCAACGTGTTTACAAACAAGAGGGGAATTCATCATTTAGGGGTGGGTTGTATTCGCGAACAAATAAAGATGGCAAAACAGAATACACATTTGCGACTGCTGGAACTTATTTTGAAAACACAGAACGAGGTCGGAAAAGTATTGCTGAGGATATAAAACAACCTTTTGGGCAATCGAGCGATATGAAGGTGTCCATTGCAACTGCTAAACAAATAAGCCAGCAGGTTGGTGATGCAGAATTGACATTTGTTGGACATTCAAAAGGAGGTGCAGAAGCAGCAGGAAATGCTCTTGCAACAAATCGAAATGCACTAATTTTTAATCCAGCAGCGATTAATGCTGAAGCTTACGGACTTGATACAAAATCATATACAGGAGCTGACGAACATGGGATGACGACATTTGTCGTTGGTGGCGATTTTCTAAACGATGTGAATAGCAGTCTAGGAGCTAAGCCAATTGGAAATTTTGTTATGCTTCCACAACAATCAAACAACCCAATTGAAAATCACAAAATGGATGCAGTAAAAAAAGGATTAAATCAAAATGAGAAAAAATAGAAAGTGTCAATTATATACGGTTGTCTTAATTTTGTGTTTAACTATCTCTTGTGTTAATAAGAAAGATAAACTAGATAAGTATGACATTGAATTATTCGAAAATACTTCTGCTTGGAATTTAGTGAAAGCTATTGAAAACGAAAATATATCTCAAATTGAGGATATTCTTAAATCGGATAGTACACTTGTTAATTACCAGGAGCCACTTTATGGGTTAACCCCTCTAATAAGAGCTATCGGAACAGATAAATATAAATCGGCGTGCAAATTGTTAGAATGTGGTGCTAATCCAGATTTAGCATCTAAAATAGGGTCAACACCTTTATTTGAGGCAATATCATACAGATGGGATGATGTTTCAGCAAAAAGAGATACTAAGTATGTGAAATTGCTTTTAAGTTATAGGGCAAATCCAAATATAAAATATGTCTATCGGACTGAAAAAGGGGTGACTAATCCAATAGAATATGGTATTAGTCCATTAATATATGCAATGGATTATATTTCAAGTGGATGCGATATTATTAAACTATTGTGTGAATATGGTGCTGATATTAACTTTAAAACACGATTAGGTACAACTGCTGCAATCGATGCATTGTTATTAGAAGATGTAAATTCTGCATATTATTTAATTGTAGATAAAAAGGCCAAGGTTGTTGAACCTTACTTTTATTATAGCTTAATAAATGATAATGTTATTGAAACAAATAAGCCACACTATCCAGTTGATTTGCTTTTAGATATGACTTATGAGATCGGCTCTGAAAAGTACCATAAGAAGATGCTTATAGTAAAGGAGTTTGAACGTCAAGGGGTAGATTATAAAAGGAGAAAGGAGAAGATTAGCAACCTTATTTTACGAAAAATAAAAAAAATGCATCCAACTGATTGGCAAGACTACTTGGAGAAGTATTAAACAGAAACGCCCTGCGATTTGCAGGGCGTTTCTGTTTATAGGTTATTGAATTTGGTGGCTTTAATGAAGTTGTCAACTGTTAGCAGCAGGCATTCTTTGTCTTTGGGTGGTAGGCTTTCAATCTCTGCCATTCTTTTAAACATAGCAGGGTCTTTAAAAGCGTTTTGGTTTTCTGTTTCCCCCATTAAGAAACTAATGGTAGCTCCCAATACTTCTGACAGTTTTTTAATCACGTCAATAGTTGGTTTAACCTCGTCGCGTTCATACTTACCAATAATAGAATGGTGTGAGCTGATTTGTCTAGCCAGTTCTGCTTGCGAGTAGCCTTTTGCTTCTCTCGCTTCTCTTAGTTTTTTACCGAAACTATCCATGTTCTGCGTATTTATGGTGTCAAAAAGCCTGTTATTATATGAGATGTCAAATATACAGACAAAAAATGAGTTATTAAAACCATAAATATTTTGTTCTTTGAAATAGATATTATACTTTTGTACCAAATATTGACAGGTAAAAAATATAAAACTTTTTTTCAATGGAAATAGCAGAAATCAAATCTCGTCTGAGTCTGTCAGAAGTCCTTCGTCATTATGGATTGAAAGCGGACAAGCAAAACCGCTTACGCTGTCCGTTTCACGATGACCACACGCCGAGTATGCAGCTTTACTACAAAACACAGACGGCTTATTGCTTTAGCTCCAACTGTCGTACGCATGGCAGGAGCATGGATGTGATTGATTTTATCATGTATAAAGAGAATTGTAGCAAGCATGAAGCGATAGAAAAAAGCCTCCTCCTGACCTCCTCCCAAGGAGGAGGAACAGCTCGTTTAGCCCAACCGATGAGCGTTGAAAGCGAGGTTAGTCCCCCTTCGGGGGAATCGAAGATCGGCGTAAGCCAATTAGGGGGCTTGAGTAGAAGTGTATTTTTAGAAAGCATGTTTCAGTACTTTTGCAATGCCATCCATAATAGTAAACCCGCCCAGGAGTATTTAATCAGCCGTGGTTTTAAATCTCCCTTCGGAGGTTTGGGTGCTGGATATAACTCTGGTCAGTTCCACCACGGCAGGCGCAAGGACGAAAAGCTGATTAGTCAATGTTTGGAAGTGGGTTTGCTTATAGACAAAGGTCTGAGGTCTAGCACAGGCGACAAAGCGTACACGGTTTTTGGCAAATGGTGTATCTGTTTTGCCCTCAGAAATAAACAGAACCAAATCACAGGCTTGTACTTCCGCTCCACCCTTAACGACAAAGAGCAACGCCATTTTTACCTCAAAAACCGAAGTGGCTTATATCCGCATTACCCAAAATCCGATACCAAGACCCTTATCCTAACCGAAAGCATTATTGATGCTGCTACGCTTCTTCAAGTCTCACCCTTCGGGGTAGATTTAGAGGGGGCTGCTGTTTTGGCTTGTTACGGCACCAACGGACTGACCGAGGAACATCAGCAAGCCATAAAAGGGTTGAACGGATTGGAAGAAATCATTTTTGCTTTTGACAATGACATGGCTGGATGGGAAGCCACGGCGAAATATGCCACTGTTTTTGCCAACCAATATCCACAGCTTCGCCTGAGTATGTTGGATCTTCCTTGCAAAGACGTGAACGAAACGGCACAAGGACATGAAAATGAGATTTTTACCGAGCTACTTAACAACCGCAAAGAGTACAGCCCCCTAAATCCCCCACAGGGGGACTTGCAGAATAGTAAAGTTGAACCTAATCTTTTTCTTTCAATTGAAGAATCAATTGAAAATAAAGAATCAGGACCGGAAAAAGCACCATCAACCGCACAACCCAAAAGCCCCTCTATTGGAGGGGTTGGGGAGGCTGTCTTTTCTTTTCTTAGACAAAAGAACCTTTTAAAATCGCTGAACAAGCTGATAGAGCAAAGTGGCATTATCGGTGAAGAAAACAGCCGTTTGCTGTTGTTCCTGATTACGATTAGTTACCTGAACAAACAACCCTTACACGCTTTGGTGCAAGGCAGTTCGGGGAGTGGAAAGACACACATTATCGGCAGAATAGCTGACCTGATGCCACCCGAAGACGTTTTGCGGTTTACCCGCATCACCGAAAGCAGTTTGTACAACTGGGGAGAGTTTGATTTATTCCAAAAAATCATCCTTATCGAGGATTTGGACGGACTCAAAGAAGATGCTTTGTATGCTTTGCGTGAGTTTATTAGCAATCAGGTATTGCGTAGTTCGGTCACCATTAAAGACAAGAAAGGGAATAACAAATCGAGCCACAAGATTGTAAAAGGTCAGTTTAGTAGCCTGTCGGCTACCACCAAAGGTGAAACCTATGAGGATAATATGAGCCGTAGTTTTCTGCTGGCAGTGGACGAGAGCAAGGAACAGACACAGCGAATTGTCACGTACCAAAACAAGAAAAGTGCAGGAGAAATAAGCCGTGATGACCAAAAGAAAGCCATCAACTTTGTGCAACAAATGGTGCGTAACTTAAAGCCTTACGAGGTGGTAAATCCGTATGCTACCAAACTACTATTGCCCGACAAGGTGCATAAAGTAAGGCGATTAAACGAGATGTACCAATCCGTAATCAAACAAGTTACCCTGCTGAACCAATACAGCCGACAGCTGAACGCGGATAACTGCCTGGTCACTGATATTGACGACATCGAACAAGCCACCGAAGTACTGTTTGAGAGTATCGTTTTAAAAGTGGATGAACTGGACGGGAGTCTTCGCCAGTTCTTCGAACGGTTAAAGAAGTATGTAGCATCCAAGTCAAAAAGCCCCTCTATTGGAGGGGTTGGGGAGGCCGAATTTATCCTGCGGGAAGTGCGACAAGAGTTTAATATCAGCAAGACACAGTTATTTAGGCACATACAAACCTTGGTAGAGTTGGAGTATCTCAAGCCCATAGGCGGTTTTGCCAACAAGGGGATAAGATACAAAATCAGTTATTGGGACAATTACCAAAAACTCAGAGCGGAGATAAAGGATTTTTTGCTTCTACAGATTGAGCAACTCAGGAAAGGGGTATGATAAAGGTGTGGAACGCTACGGAACACGAAAGGAACGCTAAAACACTTCCTAAGTTATTAATTATCAATTGTTAATTATTAATTGAAAGTCTGGTGTTCCTAATTCCAACAGAAAGAGTAAGCAAACGCATCATACAGCATAAAAAGGTCATACAAAAGATATCAATTGTCAATTATCAATTACAAAGGTGGGAAAGCCGAGCCGATACGTCGTATATACAGATAGTTACCAGCAAGAAGCCAAGCAGTACAAAGATTACTTGTTATTATTGGGTTATAATGAAGTTACTTGCCAATCCCGGTACTTGTATTTAAAAGAGTTTTTCTGGTGGTTGGAGAGATCCGGGATTTACTTACTCCATGAGATTACAGTTGTAGACATTACCCGTTTCAATGACCATCTGATAAGCAAAACAAACACCCGCACAGGAAAGCCATTGGGACAAAAATCCATTTGTGAGGTGATGCGCTGTGTGCAAATGTACTTGGCTTATTTGCTCGATAGAGATGTTCTCCGACTTAACCCAGCATCTCATCTTCGGTTTAATTCTCCTCCAAAAAACACAGAACGCATTGTCTTTAGTCAACATGAAATCAGGGAGCTTTACCGAGTCACCCAGACTGTTCAGGAAAGAGCAATACTCAACATAGCTTACGGTTGTGGCTTGCGGGTGGGTGAAATAGTGGCTTTAAACCGTGATGACCTCAGGCTGACGGAAAATATCGTTATTGTGCAGAAAGGTAAGAACAACAAAAGGCGGCTAATCCCTATCAGCGACAAAGTAAGCCAAGAGCTACGGGCATATTTAAACCCTCTACTTCTTGAAGGGGGAGAAAAGGATGCCGTTTTTCTCAACAGCAAAGGGCGACGAATGCAGGAATGGACATTTAATGGTCTATTAAAGCAACTGATAAAAAGAAGTGGTTTTGGCAACTGTTACACAGAAGAAGAACTAACAAAAATAGGTATCCACAACCTTCGACACAGCATAGCCACTCACTTGCTGGCCAATGGCATGAAACTGGAACAGGTGCAACACTTTTTAGGACACACCCACATAGAAAGCACGGAAATATACACCCATATCAACCCAGAACAACTAAGCGCTCTAATCCCTGGAGTGGGGACTTAACGAACTAAACAATGAAAACAACCGAACTGACTCAAAAGTCTCCCCTTAGTGGAGATTTAGAGGGGTTAAAATCCTATCTGCTTAAGAGGTACAGCAAAAGTACTTTTTACACTCATTTATATCTTATTAAACGGTTCACCAATTACTATCAGGAAAGAGCCCAGCAAGCCCAATACAAAGACATTTTGAATTATATTGAATACCTACGAAAGCATTGCGATTTACATCCCAAAACATTAAGGCACTGTTTGTATGCGGTAAAAATCTACTTCAATTATTTACTGGAAACAGGAAAGCGGGAAGACCATCCTTGTAGTGAATTACTACTAAAAGACAAGATAAACAAGCAAATACAAGTCGATAATCTATACAGTTCCGACACTTTGGAAAGCTTCCTGCATACCCACCAATTACATCGAAACAAGCACATCGAAAAGCGCAACGAGGTTATCATTACTTTGCTTATTTATCAAGGTCTTACGGTGACGGAAATAGCCCAACTGGAGACAAAGGATATCGACCTTGAAAAGTGTGAAATCTACATCAAAGGTCATCACCACCAGCAATCTAGAACCCTTCCATTGCAAGCCAAACAGATACTTTTATTTTACAACTATTTGAATGAAGACCGTCTCCAGTTATTGTCATATGCCAAAAGTCCCCCATCGGGGGAATCGAAGATCGGCGTAAGCCAATTAGGGGGCTTTTTTATCCTCAGTCGCTATGGTAAGCGTATTAACTCTCACGGAATCAGTCAAATGATTAACGAGAACCGTCCAGAAGGTGAGAAGATCCAGCCCATTAAAATACGGCAAAGCGTGATAGCCAATTTGCTGAAGAAAGAAAACGATACGCGGGTTGTACAGGTTTTTGCTGGACATCGAAGAGCTTCCACCACCGTGCAATACAAACAAACGGAACTTGAAACCTTACAATCGGCAGTAAACCAATATCATCCATTGCGATAAAAGGGAAAACAGAGGGAAAACAGAGAGAAAAAGGATAAAAAACCACCCCTTTTTAGTCTAGGATATCATTTAGTCCCACCCAATCCCCCCACGTGGCACGGCTTTGGTCAGTATCCACGCACAAAAGCATCCACCCTTCTACTGCCCAACGGGTCGACGCAGTGGAGTTTTTTATTGTCATGCTTTTTGTATCCACGCACAAAAGCAGCACATTATTTTTTCAATTGAAAGTGTTTGTTTTTAAAGGTCAATTGAAAAAAATAAAGAGCTGCCTTCCACGCACAAACAAAAAGACACGCCAATAAAAAACTCCACTGAAGCTATTTTACATAACATGCTCTTATAGGAGCTTTTTCTCCTTCCCCTGTGCAAGCCCAACAACCCTTCGAAAAAAGTCCTATAAGCACATTATGTAAAATATCCGTCGCCCCGAACACCAAAACGTCTTCTCTCCACCCTTGCAAGCAATCCACCCACGAAAGCCGTTTTGGTGTAAGCCGTGCCACATATCCACGCGCCCGCCCTAATGAGGTATATCCTAGACTAAAAAGGGGTGGTTTTTAGGCGTAGTCCAGCCACTCCCTCCGGTCAAACAATGGCTAGCCTCCGGCAGGTAGGTTGCTTCGCACAGTGTCTATTGGAGGCAATCTTCCAATGCCCCAAACCCCTTTGGATGCTCATTTTTTGTAAAGCAAAACCCCACCCACACATCCACGCTTGGTTTTACTTTACAAAAAATCGAGCTTAGTTTTTTTCTTTTCAACTGAAACCCAATTGATTTTTTTTCAATTGAAAAATAAAAGTTAAGGCATTTGTTTTTACCTTTGTGCTCAATGGGATGCATCAGGTTAGACATATTAGAATCTTTTTCTGTAAGGCTGAAAGTCGTGTACGGAAGTGTAGGAGTGGAGCCAAAAAGTGTGCAGAGTTTTACTAGTGTGGATCCATTAGCACATAAGTATCCAAGTACGGGAAGTTACGTGTATTGCTTGGGAAATCCAATTAAGTATATTGACCCAGATGGAAGGTCTACTCATACAAATCAAAGTGGAAAAGTTATAGCGGTGTATGATGATAAAAATTTGGGTGTTTACCGACACTCAGATAAAAGTTTAAAAGGATTTGACCCAAGTAAAGGTAACCTATCAACTAAGGGAGCTGAAAGAATGGGTGAGTCTCTTCATGCTTTAAGTTTTGCCGACCAAACACTTTACAATAAGACAGGCGAGGTTAAATATAAGGAGAACATGACGATAGATTTTGGTTCTTCAGAATTAACAAGTAAGGTCAACGGGATTTTAGGAGCAAAACCCTCATTGATTGACTATTTTAAAAAAGCAGGTTCAAATGGAGATTGGGATATTAAGTCCAAAGTTAACAATGGTTCACTTTTATATGGCAAATATGCTTCGCCAAGAGATGCTGGTAATTTTGCAGCAGGTGCAGTTGCTCAAATGTCAGGCTTTGAACCTATTGCTCAGTTTGGATATGGTGCTTATAACTTAACTGGTAATAGTAAGTCACTTACAGGTTTAATGACTATCGGAGTAGGAATTTTGACTTATACAAATTCCTCAATAGGATTATCAGCGGCAGGTTTAATTTCCAAGTTTGGTGAAGATAAACTTAGTCAGCGTTCTATTGATTTGGGTAAACAATACATAATTAACAAGTAAATTGCACCATGGATTGGATTATAAAATTATTATTGATTGTTTCTTTATTAGTTTCGTGCGATAGAGAAAAGAAAGTTGCAACATATACTTATGACGATATGACAGTGACAAGATTTGAGAACACAAATCGCACAACTTTTTATTTCTCTAGTCCTCTAGTTAAAGATGGTGGACGAATATGGGTTAATTATTCTGGAATTGATAGTTATTTTGAGGTTATGTTGAAGTTTGATACTAAAAATAATGAAGTCACTATAATACCATGCGATGCTTATCTTGAAAGTGAAGGCTTGGATACTACATATTTTAAAATAGGGCGTTTAAACTTCGAAAACATGAAAGTAAATCCTTTTGGAGTCGTAAATCGGAATTATGAAAATTTGGAGTTTTACACGGTAATACCATCCACAAGGTATGAAAAGGAGCGTAATTTAAAAACCAAAACAAAGGTGAAAGCAATTTATTATGATAAGAATTCTGATTAGTAAATGCAGTCATGAATCAGATTTGGTCATGTATCAGAATTGGCGATGGAGTTTAAAGTGCTAGTAATCAAAGAAAATATTTAGGACTAGAAAGGAAAAGATAGGTGAATAACCTGTCTTTTTCTATTTTTGTGGTCTAAAAGAAAGAAAAAATAGATCTCTATGAGCAAAAATGACCCTTTATGTATCAGATTTGGCGATATAAGCAAAAAAGGAGCAACATACACACTGGCGATGCAGTATGACCAGCTGTATAACCCAAGCCACAAAACCCTGAATGTAACGCAAACAGGCATGCAGGGCACGGGAACTATCAATTCGGGATACGATTTAACATACGCTATGGCTGGAAATCACCAACAAATTGCTAGTATTGTAAACACAAGTTACCGTGATACGCAAGAGTGGTCCATACCTCCTCCGACGCACACCACGGTGACCAGCACCAAAACCTATACCTACGATTCA
>CANIXM010000031.1 GCA_947471245.1 Paludibacteraceae bacterium
GAAAAAACTAACGGGTGCAGACAGCATTGTTGGATATCCTGCAGACAGTATCACCATTCGTGGAATCAAAGACGAAACATCATTAGCGTACCTTTACAAGAAATCCCCAAAAACAACCGAATTCTATTTACCCCTTCACAAATTTGATACGGTTTCGACTTTCATAGTCACAATTCAGAGTAGTTTTATTAAAAAGGAGGCCGATCCGAAAAGGAAAGATAGTATTTTCAATGTGACTTACAAATCTTCAAAAACTGACACCATCACCATAACTCATAGCAATGCAGATAATTATCTATCACTGGAATGTGGATGTATAAAAGTTTTCAATATCACAAGTGTAAAATCCACGGGGCACTTTATTGACTCTACTCAGGTAAAGATACCGTCAGTCAACAATCAAATCACCGAAAACATCAAGCTATACACTGACTCAACTCATATTAAAGGACAAGCAATAAAATCCAATGCGCCAACAAATTACATCCTTCGTTAGCCTATTAGTTTGCCTGCTTGTACTTCAAAATGGACTAGCACAGCAACAAAAGAAGCTTACTACGAAAACATCAAAAAAAAAGGAACCATTAGTTTTAAATGGATTCAGAATAGAGACTGACTTAGGTTCAATAATTAGTTCAGTAGCTTTCAAAGACAATATTACCACCTCTATGCAAGTTGGAGCAATTGCTAGTCTATCGAACAAAATATATCCAACCATCGAAATTGGACAAGCCAATACTTTAAAGCTTATGGCAGATAAGTCCAGCTACTCTAGTAATGGTCTTTTTGAAAAAGTGGGTGTTGATTTCCGAATCAATAAGGCTTTAGAAAATGGCAAACCAACCAACAATCTGATGCTTGTGGGACTTCGAGTGGGCTTGTCAAATTTTGAGTACAACATCAACAGCCTACCAGTGAAGGATGAGTATTGGGGTGGGTCATCACTTACCAACTATGAAAACCTACGGACAAACAAGGCTTGGTATGAATTTGTGGCTGGCATCAGAGTAGAAATCGTCAAAAACATATATGTAGGATGGAATGTGAGGTATAAGTCATTATTATCAAAAAGTACAACAGGCGAAATCTATCCTTGGCACATACCTGGATATGGGATTAATATCAATTTCACCCCCAACTGGGAGTTTAATTACACTTTGGGCTATTACTTCAACAGCCCCGAAAAACCCAAAAAACAAGATTTGAAAAAAGAACAAATATCAAACAAATAAAAATTAAATAATTATTAACTTACAAATTGCTAACTTATGAATTCTACACAGATTCTTAACCGCGCAGCAGATAACATTCGTATCTTGGCTGCATCGGCGGTAGAAAAAGCAAAATCAGGTCACCCAGGTGGTGCTATGGGGGGAGCTGATTTCATCAATGTACTTTACTCCGAATTCTTGGAGTACGATCCACAAAACCCACGTTGGGAAGGTCGTGACCGTTTCTTCTTGGATCCGGGACACATGTCACCATTGTTGTATTCTGTACTTTGTTGTGCTGGAAAATTCACTTTGGATGAAGTTTCTCAGTTTCGTCAATGGGGAAGTCCTACTCCTGGACACCCTGAAGTAGACATTCTACGTGGTATCGAAAACACCTCTGGACCACTAGGTCAAGGACATGTATTTGCAGTAGGTGCTGCTATTGCTGCCAAATTTTTGAAAGCTAAATTTGGTGAAGTAATGAATCAAACCATCTACACATTTATCTCAGACGGTGGTGTTCAAGAGGAAATTTCACAAGGTGCTGGTCGTCTGGCTGGTCACTTAGGATTGAACAATTTGATCATGTTCTATGACTCTAATGACATCCAACTTTCTACTGAAACCAAAGATGTGACAAGCGAAGACGTAGCAAAAAAATACCAAGCTTGGGGATGGAATGTATTGGAAATCAACGGTAATGACGCTGAGCAAATCCGCAAAGCATTGGTTGAAGCTAAAGCAGAAAACAGCAAACCAACCATCATCATCGGTAAAACTATCATGGGTAAAGGAGCTGTAAAAGCTGATGGTTCAAGCTTTGAGCGCCAATGTGCTACTCATGGCATGCCATTGAGCGAATGTGGAGCATCTTATGCTGAGTCTATCAAAAACTTGGGTGGAAATCCAGAAAATCCATTCGTACTTTTCCCTGAAACTGTAGAATTGTATGCTAAACGTGCTGAAGAATTGAAAGTTATCGTGGCTACGAAAATGGAAGCTAAAGCAGCATGGGCAAAAGCAAATCCAGAATTGGCAACAAAAATGGATTTCTTCTTCTCTGGCAAAACTCCTGTAATCAATTGGGACGCAGTGGTTCAAAAACCAGGTCAAGCTACACGTGCTGCTTCTGCAACTGTGTTGGCAGAATTGGCTAAACAAGTGGAGAACATGGTGGTTTCAAGTGCTGACCTTTCTAACTCTGACAAGACTGACGGATTCCTTAAAAACACCAAAGCCATGACTAAAGATGACTTTAGCGGCGCCTTTCTTCAATCAGGTGTGGCTGAGTTGACCATGGCATGTGTATGTATCGGTATGAGCCTTCACGGTGGTGTGATTCCAGCATGTGCTACCTTCTTCGTATTCTCTGACTACATGAAACCAGCTATTCGTATGGCTGCATTGATGGAAATACCTGTGAAATTCATCTGGACACATGATGCTTTCCGCGTAGGTGAAGATGGACCAACTCATGAGCCTGTAGAGCAAGAAGCTCAAATCCGATTGATGGAAAAACTTCAAAACCACAAAGGACACAACTCCATGTTGGTACTTCGACCTGCTGACGTAGAAGAATGTACAGTGGCTTGGAAAATGGCTATGGAAAATACTCATACTCCTACAGGTTTGATTCTTTCTCGTCAAAACATTGTAGACCTTCCAGCAGTAGAAGGCCGCAAAGTAGAAGCTGAGCAAGCTCAAAAAGGTGGATACATCGTAGAATGTGATGGCAACCCTGATGTAATTCTTGTAGCTTCTGGTTCTGAAGTTTCTACATTGAACGAAGGAGCTGCACTGCTACGTGCTGATGGTGTAAAAATCCGTTTGGTATCTGTACCTTCTGAAGGACTATTCCGCACTCAATCTGCAGAATACCAAGAAAGTGTACTTCCAAAAGGAGCAAAAATATTTGGTCTAACAGCTGGTCTTCCTGTCAACCTTCAAGGTTTGGTAGGTGCTAATGGAAAAGTGTGGGGATTGGAATCATTTGGATTCTCAGCTCCATTCAAAGTACTGGACGAAAAACTTGGATTTACAGCTAAAAACGTTTACGAACAAGTAAAACAAATGTTGTAGTAATTACCCCTAACCCCTAAAGAGTGAGACTGAGTTAGTTTTTTATTACATTTACTAATTTAGTCCTCTTTAGGGGCTAGGGGTCTTTTTTTTATGGATATAATATCAATCATCATAATAGGTATTGGTCTTTCCATGGACTGCTTTGCCGTGGCAATAAGCAAAGGAGTGTGTGTTCAGAAAATGGATTGGAAAATGACCATCCGAATGGCTTTTCTGTTCGGACTTTTTCAAGCCGTCATGCCATTGATAGGATTCTATGCTGGTATAGGATTCTCTGATTTTATCAAAACCTTTGATCACTGGTTGGCTCTAGGATTGCTATCCATCATTGGTGGCAAAATGATACTTGAAGGACTCAAAACACAAGATTGCGACTGTGATTGCGACTCAGAGCCTAATCCTTTCCGCTGGAAAACTCTCCTCACCTTGTCGCTAGCTACTAGCATTGATGCACTGGCCACTGGCATAGTGTTCGTGCCTTACCCTGACTATATCTGGAATGCCGTAGTAGTGATAGGAAGCATAAGCTTTTTATTTGCCAGCTTAGGAATGAAAATTGGCGTCAGTTTTGGTAAACGATTTAACTTCAAAGTTGAAATTTTTGGAGGAATTATTTTAATTGCAATAGGTCTTAAAATAGTAATAGAACATCTCTTTTACTAAACATTTAGACAGATTCAAAACTATTATTGCAGCGGCAATAATTTAAAACAAAAACAAAATTTATTATGTATTTCAGAAAACTCTTCACACTATTAGCATTAACTATTGCTACATTTTCATTTTCACAAGAAGAACAAAAAGCAAAATTTTATGGATTTGTCCGTAATGACATTTTCTATAACTCACGTCAAAACTACGAGGCACTTGACGGAATCTTCAACCTCAACCCCAAACCCATAGTATTAGATGCCAATGGGATGGACAAGAATGCATGTCCTCAAGCCAATCTCTCATGTATCACTACTCGACTAGGAGTAGATCTACATGGCACTGATATACTAGGTGCCAAATCAAGCGGCAAGGTAGAGGTGGATTTTGCAGCTGCCAACCTGCTTGGGTCTAACAACATCATGAATGTAGTAAGAATTAGACATGCCTACACACAACTCAAATGGACTAAAAGCGAATTACTAATTGGGCAAAATTGGCACCCCATGTTTGTTGCAAGTATGTTACCTAGCAATTTCACTTTCAGTGCTGGCGCGCCATATCAAACTTTTAGTCGCACACCCATGGTGAGTTTTAAACAACACCTTACTCCCACACTGACATTGACTGGAGCTGCATTATCTCAGCTTCAATTTCCTTCGTATGGACCAACAGGTGGAACCAACATCTACATGAAAAAATCTATGACTCCTGAGATTTTTGTAAGTTTAGAAAACAAAACAGAACATTTCACTGTAGGAGTAGCGGGTGACTACAAACGATTAAAGCCTAGTTCAAATACTATAAGTTCCTATACGGCCATGTCATACGTGCATTATTCTAGCCCGATGTTACAAGTAAAAGCAAAAACTTTGTTGGGTCAAAATCTTTCGGATTTAATTTTACCTTGGGGCTATGGAGTGGGTGCTGCTACAACAGCTAATGACACAGTATATGTAAACCAAAATATGTCAAGTAGCTACCTTAATATTGCTTATGGAAAAACAATACAAGTTGGGTTGTTTTTGGGTTATCAAGTAAACTTGGGCACTTCGGGTGAGTTGTTTGACAAAGACAATGATGCTACCAAAACACAATACATCACTTATCGATTTGGCGAGACAAGTACTTCACAAAACGTACTGAATAATTCATACAGAATAGCTCCTCACATTAGCTATAAAATATCTAATTTCATTGTGTGTCTTGAATACGAACGCACTACAGCTGAATATGGAACAATGAATAAACAAGGCAAAGGTGAAAAGCCTCACAGTGTAACTAACAATAGAGGATTGCTATCAATACTGTATTTGTTTTAGACAATAAAAAAAGGGAGTTTACAATCTCCCTTTTTTATTGTCGTGATATCACCTTAAATCCTATCAACTTGTCGTATCTATCACCCCATGGCCGTTGATACACATAGATGCTGTATTCATTGTTGGTCTGCCAGTAACTTCCATCTACACGCTCAACAGACAGTTGGTTACGATTCTTTTGTTTAAACCAATATTGGTAGTTATACCCTCCTTGCTTCAACAGCATTTCTTTGGTGTAAGCTTCATTGTCAAATGAATAGTTCATTTTTACAGACTCATCTAATTGATTGAAATTGAACTCACCACCCAAATAGATGGACCCGTCAAAAAAAGGCTCTTTAGTAGGAATACTGAAATGCACATACACATAATCAGCTTCCACTTCTGGGTCAAAAGCTCGCTGCACATTGATAACATATCTACCATTCACATCAAAGTTTTGGGTATAAGTCTTAGCAGTCTGAATTTTATTGGGCAATAAAAAAGCGTGATAGTTAGGACGAAGCATTCTCACATAATCAACACCAGCACCACCCACCAATACTGACGAAATATCAAATCGATGATACTCATTTCCTCCTTCGAATATCAATTCATTTCTGCTAAAATAATTCAGTTTTGAATCGGTAAAAGAAGTTGGCTGCAGATTCACAACTTGATTGTCAGTACGATTATTCTGCCTTACCACCACCTTTACTTCCGCAAGAATATCTTTGGTGGGATAACCGGCTAAATCAACTTCAAAATCCAATTGTTGAAGCCTTGTATTTAACTCAGTGTCGGTGTTACCACGTATAAGACCAGAAATTTTGGCTCGAGAGTCATAAACTGAGAAGCAAGCCTGAGCTACAGGACTGTCAATTTGATTGTCCTCATAAACATACACGATATAATTCCCCGTAATTTTAAATGAAATATCATCATTGGGAAAACTAAACGAATAATTGGTATAAATCACAGTAGTGGTTTGTGACAACTTGATGTCGGTAATATTGGCATTTGTAAATCCGTTGAGATACTCATTGGAATTAATATTGGAAGGTGTCCAGTCGGCATTGCAGTGGATAATCCTGTAACCATAAGCATGCGCATTGTGAGACATTTCATCAAATGAGACTTTAATTTGATCTTGACTGCCAAGCTGTATGACTGGGAGACTTAGATTAGTTCCCTTAATTCCAACTTGTAAAGTACGGATATTGGGATTGAAAATTTTGGAGGTGGGTGTAGCTTGACCGAAAGCCAGTAGGCAAGAAATGGTATAGATAAATATTACAAGTATTCTCATCTGTTTGTAATTTAGCCCTTCTTCTCTACGTTTATAGTGAGAAAAACTCTGAGGTGATTTGAGTTTGGATTGCTGCTTATTCTCATTATAACCTTGATTTACAACTCCCATAATGTGTTCAAAAACTCAATTCCAAACATAGCATTTTTATAGTATTAAGTGACAAAAACTATAACAGACTAATAGTTGGAAAGTAAGCACTTATTTTTTTTGTTCAAGGGCTAATGTGTTAAACGTCTTTAGGTTACCATATTCAACGCCTAAACTACACTTGGAATAAGCACGTACAAAGTATGTTGTATTTGGTTTAAGTCCAATAACATTTACTACATAACTACCTGTCAGGGAGCCATAAGCTGAGTAAGAATCATTAATAGTGGGTGTACTTCCGACTTTCCAACACACTCCTCTTTCATAAATTTCAAATCCATAATCTGTAATTATATCACCTCCACATTCTGCTGATGTTGCAGTAATATTATTAGCATCTAAGGTAGAAATATCGGATAAAGGATTGGTTTTAACAGTAATTGGTCTTCCATATCCTACACCTTTAGAAGTGATGGCATAAGCACGTACACTATAGGCTCGCTTTGACTCTAAACCTTCAATTTTTGCAGTAAAAACAGACATACTATCCAACCCTACAGCCTCTACCTTGCTGTTCTTTATTGATGGGATACCACTTGTACTCCAACAAAAGCCGCATGAAGTGACTTCTGCTCCCCTATTGTTTTTTACCTCACCTGAGCATTCTGCTGATATAGGTGTAACGGATTTAATATTTGTAAGCGTGGTTACCAAAGGCACCACCATCCCATCATCCTGCATCTCACAGCCCGAAAAAAGCAATACTACTATCAAAAATGACAGCGTGACAAAACATTGTTGAATAAAATTTGTACAATATTTTTTCATATTTATTTGTATAATCTTTGAAAATTAAACAAGACATAGAGTAATAGTTATGTTACAGGCTTGTTTATTAGATATTTACCACTCTATGAACTCGCAAAATTCATTCAAACGGCTAATAAACAACCAATTACATCCTATATAACTATGTACTAGAATGGATAATACACAAAAGTAATGATTTTTTTAAATTTTCGATAACTATTTGAAATTGAATGAACGTAATTACTGCATTTTTATTTCAAATACATCTGCATCACGCCACACAGCAAATCGAGTTCTGTAATTTTGCAAGGGTTCAACATGAATTTCCTTGGTTTGAATGCTTGTTTCATTTTCCTCAAATGGCAATAAATCACTGGCTTTGGCATCAAGCAACATACTGTGCCCATTGTAAGGAATGCCCAGACCGTCGATGCCTACTCTATTCACAGCACAGACATAAGTGGTATTTTCAATAGCTCTGGACTTTAACATGATATCCCAATCGGGTATTCGTTTCTCAGGAAAATTAGCCACGTAAATCAGCAAATCATATTCATTGTCCACATTGCGTGACCATACAGGAAAGCGCAAATCATAACAAACAAGCACACAGATATTAAACCCACAATAATTGACAATCAATTTTTTGTCACCAGCAGTAAAGTATTTATCTTCATTGCCATGAGTAAATAGATGTCTTTTGTCGGCATACTCTACTCTTCCGTCTGGAAAAACGAAGAAAGCTCTATTGAAGTATTTATCATCTTCTACAGCAATAAAACTTCCAGTTATTGCCAATTGAAATTCTGCTGCCCAGCTTTTTAGGCTGGCCACAGTTTCACCCTCCATGGTCTCTGCCAGATGTAAATCAGCAACACAAAACCCAGAGGTAAACATTTCGGGAAGCACCACCAAATCGGTTTGACCTGCCACACTGGTTAGATGACTGTACACTTTCTTTAGATTTGCAGCTTTATCTGCCCAGACTATTGTATCTTGAACTAATGTAATACGCATTGAAAACTATTTTGATAAATTGAATTTCTCAGGATGACGTGCCACTCTACCCCTGAAATAAGACTGTATTTCAGCCAAGTCGGCCTGCTCATTGCCTGTAGGGTAAAACAGTTTGGTAATTCCCACTTCTTTCTTCGAATAATCAATATAAGCCAGTTGAATAGGCACTTGTGCTTTAAGCGCAATATAATAAAAACCCATTTTCCAGTCGTGAACTAATCCTCTGGTACCTTCAGGAGTAATAGCCAGATGAAAATAGGAGCGACTTTCAAACTCTTCTACCAGCAAATCTGTTAGAGAATTTTTCCTTGATCTATCCACTGGAATGCCACCCAACGCACGAAAAATAGGTCCTAGTGGAAAAAAGAACCAATCCTTTTTCATTAAAAACGAGTACTTTCTATTCCATACTAGGCTGAAAAGTTGACCAATAAGAAAATCACAATTACTAGTATGAGGTGCAATGCACACCACACTTTTAGCTGGCTCATCGATGCTAATGATGGATTTCCAACCAAGCAACCGTAACAGGGTTTTCGACAGATAGTGTATCATCAGATGGAGTAGGTGTTGCGCCAAAATGGAAGTACAAATCTACTGCTTTTTCAGTGAATTGTCAAGTTGTTGAAAACTATTTTATTTACGTATTCAGCAAATTACTAACTTTGCATACACTATCTATTTGACATGCTCATTTCCAACCACAACAACATGGATTTTTCTTTCTTAAACGAACTCAACGACAGCCAAAAAAGTGCTGTCACACATACTGACAGTGCTTCATTGGTAATAGCTGGAGCTGGTTCAGGTAAGACACGGGTTCTAACCTACAAAATAGCCTACCTGCTTAAAAATGGGATGCATCCTAGCTCTATCTTGGCACTTACATTTACCAACAAAGCTGCTCGTGAAATGAAAGAGCGAATATCACACATTGTAGGCGAACAAACTGCTCGTTACCTGTGGATGGGTACCTTTCACTCCATCTTTTCTAGGATTCTCCGCTCCGAAGCTGAACATGTTGGTTACTCCAAAAATTTCACCATTTATGACTCTGCCGATTCCAAAAGCTTAATCAAAAGCATTATCAAAGAACTGAAGCTCGATGATAAAGTATACAAGCATGGCTTGGTACAATCTCGAATTTCGAATGCAAAAAATAATCTTATCACGCCTGAATCTTACGTGGGCAATGCTGATTTACTGAAATCAGACACCCACAGTCGCATTCCGTTGTTAAAAGACATCTACAAAATATACTGCAACCGCTGCAAACAAGCCGACGCAATGGATTTTGACGACCTATTACTACAGACCAATGTGCTATTCAGAAACAACCCTCAGGTATTGGCGAAATATCAAAGCATCTTCGGCTATATACTTGTGGATGAGTATCAGGATACCAACTTTGCTCAATATCTGATTGTGAAAAAGTTGGCAGAAAAACATGAGCGAATTTGTGTAGTGGGTGATGATGCACAAAGCATTTATTCGTTTCGTGGTGCGAACATTGATAATATTCTTCAGTTTAAAAACACCTACAAAAACGCTCAGGTATTCAAGCTGGAGCAAAACTACCGATCTACTCAGACCATAGTCAATGCCGCCAATAGTTTGATTAAAAAGAATTCGAAACAAATTCCCAAAAATGTATTTTCGGAAAAAGAAAACGGCAAACCCATCAAGTTACTTTGCTCATTTACCGATTTTGAGGAAGGATTTGTGGTGGCGAATAACATCAGCGACCTGAGATACAGTACCCAGTTCCAATATCAGGACATAGCCATACTCTACCGCACCAACTCACAGAGCCGTGTGATGGAGGAAGCTCTCCGGAAGCAAAACATCCCCTACCGCATCTACGGTGGTCTATCATTCTACCAACGAAAAGAAATCAAGGATGTGATAGCCTACTGTAGGCTCACGTGCAACTTCAACGACGAGGAAGCGCTCAAACGCATCATCAATTACCCTGCACGAGGAATAGGCGAAACTACGGTTAACAAACTGATTGACTGTTCACAACTGCACGGAGTGAGTGCATGGGATGTGATGGGCGACATGCTCAAATACAACCTGGGTGTCAATGCTGGCACTGCCAACAAACTGGCACAATTTAGAGGTATGATTAA